>CAZSQL010000004.1:0-45451 GCA_964609035.1 uncultured Candidatus Peribacteria bacterium | reverse complement strand
AATTACCAATCATCATGAACATTCGCAACTTTTGTATCATAGCACACATAGACCACGGAAAATCTACACTAGCAGATAGAATGCTAGAGATTACTGGTACTATCAGAAAATCTGACAAAAATCAAGTTTTGGACCGTATGGACATAGAACAAGAAAGATGAATTACTATAAAACTTACACCTGCTAGGATGCAATGGAAGTGATATGAATTTAATCTAATTGATACTCCATGACATGTAGATTTTCAATATGAAGTATCTCGTTCTCTTGCTTCTGTAGAATGAGCAATTTTACTTGTTGATTCTTCTCAGTGAATCCAAGCTCAAACGCTTTCAACACTCTACCAAGCTATAGACCAAAATTTAGAAATTATACCAGTGCTAAACAAAATAGATCTTCCCGCAGCCAATCCAGAAAGAGTGGCACAAGAGATAGAAAACCTAGTTGGGATAGATAAATCAGAAATACTTAAAGTTTCTTGAAAAACTGGTGAATGAGTAGAACAGCTTTTAGACAGAATTATAGAAAAAATACAAGATCCAGTTGTTTTCAAAAAAAATAATCCAAAAAAATTCCAAAACTCTGAAATATCAACTTTTAACTCTGAATTAAAAAGTAGAGCCCTTATTTTTGATTCAGTTTATGATACATACAAATGAGTGGTCTCATATATAAAAGTTGTAGAATGAAGTATAAAAGTATGAGAAAAAATAGAGTTAATTCACTCAGATCACAGCATACTTCCTGCAGAAGTAGGATATTTTTCACCAGAATATACCAAATGACCATCTATAAATGAATGACAAATATGATATATCGTTACATGAGAGAAATCTGTGCGTGATGTACAAATATGAGACACCATGGTATGATGATTACAAAAATCTCAAATAGAAGATAAAGTTTTTTTAAAATCTTTATCAATACCAGGTTTTAAAAAATCTAAACCTTTTGTGTATGCATGAGTTTATCCTATTGATACTACAGATTACGATAAATTAAAAGATAGTTTGGAAAAATTATCACTCAATGATAGTTCCATAGAATACACGATGGAAGATTCCAAAGCATTATGATTGTGATTCAGATGCTGATTTTTGTGAATGCTACATATGGATATTATCAAGGAAAGAATTTCTAGAGAGTTCAACTTAGAAACAATTTTCACAACTCCTACTGTGGTATATTTGGTAAAATCCAAAACTCCAGCTGTAGATAAAATAAAATCTTGAGCTAATATCACAGAGTTAGCAAAAACATGATACTATAGGCCAATTCTATTAGCAAACTGAATATCTCAACAAGAAATAGATAAAACAAAAGATTTTTCTGTATGAGAAATTTTAGAAAAATATTGAAATATGCTAAAACTATGGATGATAGTTAGAGCATGATCAGACATCCCTGAGCAGTGAATAATAGACGAAATCTACGAACCAATCTGAGAAATTGAAATAGTTGGGCCACAAGAATATGCAGGTGAAATTATGAAATTATGCCAAAATTATAGATGAGAAATGCAAAATATGGAACACATAGATCAAACTAGAGTAGTTTGGAAATATTTTATGCCTATGTGAGAAATAATTATAGATTTTTACGATAGATTAAAATCTGCTACAAAAGGTTATGCAACCATGAATTATGAATTTAAAAAATATCAACAATCAGATTTGGTTAAATTAGATATTTTCTTAAATTGAGAAAAAATCGAGGCATTGTCCATGATTATACACAAAGCTAATTCAATGTATCAAGGTAGAGACATAGTAAAAAAACTAAAAGAGCTTATACCAAGACATATGTTTGTAATACCAGTACAAGCATGAATTTGAAATAAGATGATAGCTAGAGAAAATATTCCAGCACTCAAAAAAGATGTAATAGCAAAATGTTATGGATGAGATATCTCTCGTAAAAGAAAATTATTGGCAAAACAAAAAGAATGAAAAAAGAAAATGAAAGCTATGTGAAGTGTAAACGTACCATCAGATGTATTTATTAAAATGGTAGCCAAATAAATGCGTATAGATAAATATTTATCAAATCTATGAGTTGTCAGTAGAAGAGACATAAAAAATGTAGTAAAACAAAAATTTATATCTGTAAATTGAAAACTTTTAGATAAATCTGATTATATACTACAAAAATGAGACAAAATAAAATTTCAAAACGATGAAATTGATTTTTTACAAAATGTTTATGTTATTTTAAATAAACCATCATGATATATTTCATCTGATGAAGACGAGCATATATACAAAAGCTATAAACATTTATTAAGCAATTGCCCTTACAAAAAAATTTTACATGTAGCTGGTAGGTTAGATCAAGATACAGAGTGACTACTTTTGTTGAGTAGTGACTGAGAGTTTATTCATAAAATAATAAGTCCCAAATGGAATAAAGATAAAGAGTACGAAGTACATTTAGAAAAAAACATTTCAGAAAATGATGTATCTAAATTATCACAGTGAGTCTTTTTAGATGACGGATACAAAACTTTACCAGCTAAAATTGAAATAATAGATAATAATAAAATATTTCTTACAATAACCGAATGAAAATATCATCAGGTAAAAAGGATGATGGAATCGATTTGAAACAAAGTAATTTTTCTAAAAAGAATAAGAGTAGATATTCGAGCTTTAGATTGACTTAAAATTTGAGAATGGAAGTATATCATAAATTAATTTATAACACTTTTTAACTCTAACAAAACTTCATCCATTTTCTCTTTTGTATTAGCTTCTACAGCAAATCTTATTTTATTTTCTGTATTAGATCATCTCACATTAAACCAAAAATCATCTCAATATATACTTATTCAATCTAGATAATCTTGCTTATAAGCAGAGTAGTGTATTTTTACTCTATTCAAAACCAAATCCTTATCTTCTACTTTCATGCTTTGTACTGGAGTTTTGTGATATTTTTCAAAAGAATTTATCATATCATCAAAATTGTTGTGTTCTTCTAATTCCAGTAAAACATAATATAGTGCTAATAGTGGCATTTCATATCCTCCAACTTCACTAAACATATAATGTCCGCTAGCCTCTCCAGCCATTATTGCTCATATTTGATTTAAATATTTATTTATAAAAAATCTACCAGTTTTGTATCTAATTCACTCTCATCCATAAGCTTTTGCCACATCTTCTATTACCTTAGACGACATTATATCAAAAATTACTTTTCATCACTTTTTGTGTTTCAAGACTTGTTTTGTAATCACTGCTGTAATTATGTCACAGTTTATGACTCTACCACTAGGAGTTACAAATCATATTCTATCCACATCTCCATCAAACATAATCCCAAAGTCAGATTTTAGTTCTTTTACTTTTTGGACTAATTGTGAATAGTTTTCATGATGACTTGTATCTGATTCATGGGCAGAAAAATTTCCATCTGGGAAATCGTTTATATAAGATATATTATGAGATTTTTTCATTATTTCAAAAAATTCTTTTTCTGTAGTTACGCCAGCACCATTAGAAAAATCTACTACAAAATTATGTTTTTTATTCAATTCAGACCACTTACTGATCAGTAAATCCAAAAAACTTTGATATCTATTTTTTATATCCAAACTCAATTTTACATCATGATTTGATAATTGAATATCATAGTCTCATTCAAAATAATGTTTTTCAAACATAACTTTTAAATCATCTGTAGATATTAGTTCTACATCTTTATCAAAAAATTTCATACCCACATATTCACCAGTATTATGAGAAGCAGTTATAGAAACTCATAGATCAAACTGACCTTGTCACAAATAATAAATCGTAGAAGTACTACAAATCCCATATGGATATTGTTTTTCATTTACATTATCATTTGTAAATTTAGCAAATGACACATTTTCAAACCCTAACTCTTTCATACCATACAAAAAGTGGTTTATTATGTCAACATTTGCTTCCCTTACATCACATCATATCAAGAATTTACTATCTTTTCAATAGTTTTGCATCATATATTCTCATATAGCTTTTCACAAAATATAAGAAAATTTTTTGTCAATCTCCTCTCAATAAAGGGCTCTAATATCATAAGCTTTAAAAGCCTTTCTATAAATTTGCAACATAAAAATATTAGAAAAAAATAAAACTAAAATAACTATAAAAATAATTTTAAGTTTCTCAATAGTTTTTTTAGTATGTTTTTGTATCTATTATAGATTCTATTTTTTTATTTCTATTTTCAAAATTGTCAGTTATTGTAATATCTCATGGCTTTGTTTTACCATCCAAAAATTCTTTGTTGGTACGAGAGACCTCCATTCTTGAAAAATTTTGTATCATTTGTTCAAATGTCATAGAGATAGTTCAATAATATTCTTTTTTATTTGTATCTTTCTTGTTCCAAGGATTTTGTACAAATATTTTTGTTATTTTCCCCGTTCAATCTACTTCCACTTTCTTTACAGTATAAGCATGCCCATATACAAGCTTACTATTTTCATCTATGTCATAACTTGATGTATCTCATTTAGGTCAAGTTAAACTTGATAAAAAAATAGATTCACCATTTTTCAAAGAATGTTGTTTTAAGATATTATATATGACTTTTTTTTCCAAGAGAGTTAATTCCTTCAAAGAAAAATTATTTTTGGAAATTTTTAGAAATTCATCATATAATTTTTGTTTTTTTTCAGGATTATTTTCTTTATTTATGTTTTCTATCAATATTGCTTTTATATATTTATTTTTCATAGAGTCTTTTCCAAATGTGATTCACTCTACATTTTTGGATCACAGCAAAGTATTTAATGCATATAATGCAGTTCATCACTTTATGACATTAAATGCATCATTTTGTCTATCTTTACTCCAATTAGACATAATATCAGGCAACAATATTCATTTAAATATTTTTCATTTATCAAAATGATTTATAATATATTTTGTATAAGCTACTTCTAATATTTTAAATCCTTTTGGTCAATTTAATTTAGCTAAATTAATTTCTTCTTCAGTTATATGTACATCCATTCATCAAGGTTCTCATAATGGCATTTTAACAGTATACCAAGATTTTTCTTCATTTTTTTTGAAAATTTTATTTATGCCTTTAGTTTTTGATATAGATCACTCCATCAGCAAAGGAAAATCTTTAAATTTTTTGATAACCCACAAAGCTGATATCAAATAACAATTACCCAAATTTCACTGTGAAGGTTCTCATTTAAAAAATGACTCAAAATCTTTATCATCAATCAAATTTCTTTCTTTTATCTCTAAAAATCATTTATTATTTTTATTTTCTTCAATATTCTTTTTGGATGATTCTAAATATTTATTATTTTTAATTTCATCATACAATTTTTGTAAGTTTTTTTTATCATCACTAAAATTTATTTCCCTAGATAAATTAATTAAATTTTTTCTAGTCTCTAAAGCAAATCAATCAATATCACTATTTCTTGTATCCAAACTTTTTTTCATAAAAAGTATTAATCTATAAACATAAATATTATAATCATAAATTATACTTCTGTCAAATTTTAAAATACTTTTTTAACTTGAATAAGTTTAATTTTTATATATTTATAACTTATCAATTATCAATTATCAATTATCAATTATGATCTTATGAATCGATCCTTGAATTAAAAAACTTTGATATGCTCTTATACAATCTGACTTTAAAATAGTAGATGCAGGTATTTTGGAATTAGAAAAAAAGAAATTTGATAGAATAGAGCAATACAATAGGATGCTAGAAATTCAGATTTTTTTTGAAGAAATGATTCAAAAACACAAAATTCAAAAAATTGTAATGGAAAAATATTTCATCACTTCTTTTAACTTAAAAAATGCTGAATTTATTTATGGTATGAGATGAGTAATACTAACTTTAGCATTAAAAAATAATATACAAATAGAAGAGTATACACCTATAGAACTCAAAAAGAGGATTACATGAAATGCAAAAGCAGACAAAAATTTAGTTCAGAAATTTATCACAAAATATTTTCATCTCAAAGATAGTCCAGAATTTCATGATACAGCAGATGCTTTAGGTCTAGCACTTATATGATTCAAAAAATAAGTCCACAATCAATATTCTTCCTTTGGGGTAAGTTGTTCGTGGAACTAGTTGGGGGTAAATCAACACAGACGCGATTGGTCAAAGAGAGGACTAAGGAGTGATTTAGAATAACGCTAGATGACAACAACGCAAAAACAACAGTCGAGATGGTAAATAATATCATATTATTAAATAATACATCAAAATTTGCATTTTTTAAAATTTCAATTAAAATTAATTATTTATCGTTAAATAATTAATACAGATATTTGAATTAAGTAAAAATAAAAAATTTGTGATGATAGTATTAATATGAATAATATCACTGATCACATTATGATCGCTTTCATTTCACATTGTAGAATGATGGTCATATTTAGATTCATTGTATTTCACAGTCATTACTTTTGCTACTATATGATATTGAGATATTACTCCAGTTACTGATTTGTGAAAAATATTTGCAATATTTTATGCAATATTATGAGTTCCATTATTTATCTGAGCATTATCAATTATTATAGAATCTAGAATAAAGAATTTTGTTTTACATCATTTCTGACATCATGTTAGAAAAATAGAAAATGAAGAATATAAAATAAAGAAAAAAATAGATAAAGAAGAAGTAGAATTAAAGAATATAGAAAAAGAAGTAGAAAAAATAGAAAGTACAATTTCAAAACAAAAAAAATCAGTTTTTTGAAATATAATCAATAAATTTAAAAAATAGTTATTATATATTTATTCAACTCAATATTTCATATCAAGTATCGGTAATCAATACCATATATTCCCAATGAGATCATAGATCTCATTTTTTACAATATAAATTCCAATTATTATTTCACTTTAAAACCACATCTTCACTTTCTAGAGCTGTAATTGGCTCAAAACATACCACCATTCATGGCTGAAATTTGATATTTTTACTTTCTGGATGTGGTCGATTGTAAATGTTTGGTTTTTCATGTACTTTCACACCTACTCCATGTCAAGTAAGAGATTTGATCACATTAAATCAATTATTTTTTACAATATTATAAACTTCTTTTGAAAAATCATAAATAAATTTTCATGGTCAAACTTTTTCTAATGCAATGTCCAAAGCATTTTTTGTAACCATAGTTAATTCATATGCCAAAGGATTCGCCATTTCTCATCATATTACTACAGCAAAAGCACTATCAGATATTCATCATTTATAAATCACGCCACAATCTACTTTCAAAAGGTCTCCATTTTTCAAAACATAATCGTCTGGTATACCATGCACCACACAGTCATTTACAGACAAACATAAATTTGCAGGAAAACCATTGTATCATTTAAAAGCTCATTTGATGTTATTGTCATCCATAAATTTTTGAGCGATATTTTCTAGTTCGATCAGACTGACACCAGCTCTACAATTATCTTTGATTAAATACAAAAGCTTATTTAGGTATTGACCAGATTTACGAATATTTTCTATCTGTTCTTTATTTTTTATTATTATTTCTCCTTTCGCCATTTTATAATTTAATTATTTAATATAAATTTTTTAATATTCTTCCTTTGGAGGAATCTGTTTGTGGAAATATTTGGGGGTATTTTCTTGTTCACACAACCCCCAACTACAATAGAGCAACTTCCCCATGGGGGAAGTATCCATAATAATATTCTTCCCTTGGGGGAAATTGTTTGCGAAGCTAGTTGGGCGTGTTTTAGGTATTTTTTGACTTGATAACTTTATACTTGAAAACTTTCAAACTTTTAACTTTTTACTATTTACCCACTAGAGCCAAATCATCATTCATTTCTATCAGTCTCATCTAAATCTTGTACTTCTACCCAATCCACGTAATGACATTTTTCTATAATAAATTGAGCAATTTTATCTCATATTTTTACCTCAAAATTTTCATCTCAAAAATTAATCAATATTATTCAAATATCTCATCTATATTCACTATCTATGACACCGGCCAAAACATCAATACCATGTTTATATGCCAAACCACTACGAGGAGCAATTCTGCCATAATATCATGAAGGTATAGCACAAGATATGTTTGTTTTAAACAATCTTCTTTCTCATTTCTTTAAAATATAATCTTCAGTGGAAAAAAGATCATATCCAGCATCGGTAGATGTATTTTGTCTTGGAACTATTGCTAAATCAGATAATCTTTTAAATTTTATTTCCATTATGTTATTTTGTCCCCCTTTTTGAAGGGGGAGGTGTCCTTTAGGACGGGGGATTTAAAACCCTCACCACTTCATTATTATATTTTTATCACTATTCATTCCACATTTAGTGATCTAAAGATAGATTTATCGCAATTTAAAACACTTCGAAATGACAGCAACTTGAAAACTTTACAAACTTTTTGTAAGGGCGATTATTAATCGCCTCTACAACTTTTTACTATATTTCTATCTCGGTCCAACTTTCAACTTTTACAATACCTTTATCCAAATTCTCATCATATTCACTATTCCAAGGATTGTCCAACAAATAAACTTTGATTCATTTTTCAGCCACTTCTCTAGCAAAGATCAAATTGTCTTCAATCATCACTTCTGCTCATATATTTATACAAAATAAAGATTTTGGTGTATCATTAGAATCATCCAAATTTGCCAAAAATATTTCATCAAATATATCTGGATAATAATGACTAAGCCATTCTTCAGTTTGATTTCTTATGATTTCTGGTCTTCATGTTACTATATACAATTTATATCATTTATTTTTCCATTCAAGCAACTTTTCCTTTGCTCATTTTACTGGTTTAAGAATAGCAATAGTATCTTTATTTAGGAAAAAATCTAAATCATGTTGATATCTTTCTTCAAAAGATAAATCATATTCTTTTATATTTTCAAATTCGTGATCAGTTACATCATTTCTAGTTATTTTTTTTCACTTTATATTATGATTGTATGATTCTAAAAATGCATCAATTGTTTCAGACAATACATCATCCATATCCACTGCAATAACTTTATTCATATTATTTTAATTACGTCCCCCTTTTTTGAAGTGGGAGACGTCGCACACCCAAAGTGTTTTGGTGTGTGACAGGGGGATTTAAAACCCTCACCACTCTTCATTATTATATTTTTATCACTATTCATTCCACATTTAGTGATCTAAAAATAGATCTCTAGCAAGATCAAGATAGAGTCACTCGAGATGACAGTAACTTGAAAACTTTACAAACTTTTTGTAAGGGCGATTATTAATCGCCTCTACAACTTTTTACTATATATCTATCTCAGTCCAACATTTTACTTTAATTATTCATTTATGCTTTCTTTTATTGTAATGTTGATTCCATGGTTTGTCGATCAAATATACTTTTATTCATTCTTTAGCACAATCTATAGCATTTTCCAGACTATCCTCAATTATTATTGTAGCACCCAATTTTTTACAAATTTCAGATTTTTTTGTAGAAAATCTTGTAAAGAAATTGGCAAATTCTACACTATCAAATATATGTTTATAATTCATATAAAGCCATATACCAGTAGCAAATCTTAATACAAAATGTCTTGCTGTCACTACATGAAATTTGTATCATTTTCTTTTAAATTCTTTTAATTTAGTTTTTGCTCAAACTACTGGATCTATCTTATTCCACAATCCAGCACCCAACAAAAACCACAAATATACTCGGACAGAAGACCTTTTACTAATTTCTAATTTTGATATTTCCCACAAATTATAACTTGAAAGCTCGTTCCAAGTTATTCGTTTTCAGTTAATACGATTTTTTTTCCATCTTAGAAGAGCATGAGCAGTTTCCGCTAGTACTTCATCTAAATCTACAGCAATAATTTTCATTCAAAAAAGAATAAAAATTAAAAAATACTTCAAAGTTTTAAAGTATAAAGTTAAAAAATTTTTAAGTATAAAGTTGGTAAGTGAGAGCTTTACAACTTTATAACTTTACAACTTGATAACTTTAAAACTATCAATCTAAAATCTACTTTTTTTCCAATCTATTTCAAACAATTCTTTATATTTTTTTATTATTTCTAGATCTATTATCAAAATACCTATTTCTCTATTGTTATCCAAACTATTATCAGACAAATTCATACTTCACAACAATAAAATTTCTTCATCTATCAAAATCATTTTAGTATGATTATAATATTGATTAAATTTTCTGGCTACTGCAGGTCCAAAGTATTTCAATAAATCATCACTAGTTTCAGTATCTGACACAATAAATCTAATATCGAAACTTTTTTGTGCTCCTTTGTAAAGGAGCTGTCCCGCATTTTGCGGGACTGAGGATTTATCTAATCAAACTTTACTTTTCAATATATCCAAAATTCTTTTATCTACAATATACTGAGTTTGTATCAAAATCGATTTTTCGGCTCATTCAAGCAATAATTCTATCACATCACGACAATTTATATTACAAATTACTAAATTTGGATGAATATCATCCAAAAATATCTTTTCGCCATTCCAATCTTTATCAAAAATATTATTTAAACTATACCAGACTCATGTGTTTGTAGAATAGAAAAAGTGTTCACGATTTTTATTAAAAGAGGAGTGTGTCAGATTAGCAGTTTGTATCCAAAATCCAGAATCCACCAAGTTTATTTTGCTATGGATATATTCGGTTCACATCTGATCATCCGATTTTATCTCAAAATTATCATACCCAGTAAAATATTCAGCAATTTGTTTCCAAGTATTTTGAAATTGCTTGTATTTATAATTTTCCATAATTACTTTTACATCTACTCATTTTTCCAAAAGTTCTTTTAGTTTAGATTTTATATTTTTTTCAGTAAATTCATAAGTTTGCAACTTCAAAGATGTTTCAATATTAGAAAAACTCTCATAAAATGCTCACCAACTATTATCAGGAGAATAATATAGTTTTCAAGTAACATTTTCTATGTTTTGTAATTTTATCTCAATATCATTACGATAATTATTCTTTTTTTTGATTTCAAATTTTATATCTCCAGTAAAAATGCCTACAATAAAGACAATAATAGAAAAAATCAGCACAATTTTTTGGAAAGATATTTTTCTCATACAAAATTTGACAAATTTTAAATTTTTAATTATAATCAATTTAACAATAAATTTTATTTTTTCAATCAATAAAATGCAATTATGACAAACTTTCGAAAAAATTAACACTCACAATACAGATTTAGATAAAATAAAAAAAACAACATAAAAAGATATCAAAGATTTAAAAAATGAAATAGAATATAAAAATAAAGAATATGAAATTATTAATAATAAATCTTCAATAGATTTAAAATATAATAAAGATATTTTTAATATTACAATTGATGATAATTTAAATCGAAAATTTTCACATAGTACTGAATGAACAATTTCAGATTTAGATTTAGAATGAATAATTGTAAATCAATCTTGAGATAAAAATATAGATAAATTACAAAAAATATTAAAAGCTTATTGATTAGGAGTCATTAGTAATGAAGATCTAATAAAAATATCAACCATTATGAATTATTTTCATCAAGAAAAAATAAAAACATTGGAAAATATACAAAATTAAATCTTTATATAAATATAATAATTCTTTAAAAAATGAATAAAATAACACCTAAAGAACAATTAAAAAAGTCATGAGATGCTTTTAAAAAAGCATGAAAAAATATAGTTCAAACAACAGCTTGAGCAGCAAAAACAGTTTGAAAAACAGCAGAATGACTATATCGTGCAATTGATTCTTGAGATTTAGCTATTTATAATAAATTATGAAAATCTTCCAACAAAGTTTTGGATTTTACAAAAAGAAATATTTTAAAAATATTAATAGCGGCAAGTGTTCTTACACGATCATGAAATAAAATTTATCAAAACCAAAAAGATAAAGACCCAAATAAAATCGAATTATCTGAAAAATTAAATGACAACAAAATTGATTTAAAAACTTTTGATAATAAAATCAAGACATCAGATTGACTGAAATGAAGAAAAGTATGAGACTTATATTCACACTATTTATGATATAATTGAAAATCTGTTGAAATATGAGATACAATATTATTTAAACCAAATAAAATATTAGAAGAATTATATTGAAGAAAATTTAAACGTGAGAATACTAAATGATTTACAGTAGCAAAAGATTTTTATGATAATACGGTTAGTAAAATAGATTTTGATATAGTTGAACCATCTAGTTTAGAACTAATGACAGAAAACATAAAGACAACAATAAAAAATATAAATGAAAATTTTGATCGAGAAAGATTTTGAAAGGAAAAATTAAAATGAAATGAAGAAAAAATAAAATTATTTAAAAAGATTTGCAACAATATAGATGAAAACTGTTTATTAGCATATGGTATGACAGAATTAATGCCTAGTCCAGATTGAAATCTAAACAAAGAGATATTAGATTTTTTACTAAAAAATTGATGAGAAAATTTTGTAATGAATCTACCAGCAGTAGCAGACGATTATACATCATTTTGACTGTATCAATTTACGTCATTTGCAGTATATGATGCATCAGGTAGACAAGAATGAGCATCAGTCATGAATTTATATCTTCCTAAAGAATTAAAAATACCTTGAAGTGTAACTAAGTTGCAATGACAAGATCACCATAAAGCTGCATACCTTTTTGCTATGTATAATTTATACACATTAATTTTTAAGGCAGAATGAGACATGATAAAAGCTTTAGAATTATTGACAAATCAAAAAGATAATAATGATTTAGCTCAATTAATAGCTATTATGCATAATTTACCTGCTAATTGAAAAGTTTTTTTAGATGAATGGTATAAACTAAACACAGATAAGGCATACTTAAATAAAAAACAAGGTACAGGAAAAAATAAATACAATTATGATCTTAACAACAATAAGAAAGTCGATTTATATGAAAGTTTTGTGTGAAAACAAAATACACCTAAAAATTGGTCTCACAATTACTGAAAAAAAACATATTACAATAGAAAAACATTATAAAATAATTAATACAATCCAACTACAAACTCTCATTTAATTGAGAGTTTTTTTGTTTTTACTAATTCTATAACTTCATCTAGAGTACCATTTACAACCTGTTCATACATTTTACTAATTTCTCTACTTACAGAGATTTTTCCATCAAATCAAAGTTCAGCCAATTCTTTCAAAAGTTTTTCAAATCTGTGCACAGACTCATAAAAGAAAACTGGCATTTCTCAATATTTTTTGGCTATTATATTTTTTAAAACAGTCTGTCTTCCTTTCTTCTGTGGCAAAAATCCTAAAAACACAAAACTACTAGTATCAAATCATGAAGCTACTACAGCTGGCACCAAAGCATTTGCTCCAGGTAATATTGTATATTCTATTTTGTTTTCATTACAAATTTGTACTAAACTTTTTCCAGGATCAGACAAGCCAGGAGTTCCTGCTTCAGACACTAATCAAACATCATTATCAGATAATAAATTTAAATAATGATTCATCTTACCTTGATCAGTAAAACTTGTCAGAGAATAAAATTGTTTTTTTGAATATTCTATCTCATACATAGAAAATAGTTTTTTCAAAGTCCTAGTATCTTCACATATAAAAATCTCAAGTTCTTTAAATAATCTCAAAGCTCTTAAAGTAATATCTTCTCTATTTCAAATAGGAGTAGGAATAATATACAACATAAATTAATTGATAAAATGATAAAATGCTGAAGTGATAAGATATCATTTAAATATAAATAAATACTTAATAAATAAAAACTAATAAAAATAAAGGGGATAATAGGTTGACTTTTATGTAAAAAACCTTAAATAGAGTTAAAATCAAAAATAAAATATTATGAATAGACAAGAAAAACAAGGTCAACTAAAACAAAACTTTGAAAAAGTTTTAGCACAAAAAACAATTAAAAAAGGTTCTTTAATTTCATTAAAACATCAGACACAAAGTTTAGTTAAAGAAGATAATGACTTCAAACCATTTCTCACTAAACTAACTACACAGATTAATGGAATGAGAAATGGTGTGTTAAACGAAGAAAGAAGAGAAAAAATTCGATATTTAGTGTCTGAATATTTAGACACAAAACAAAACTAATTAGGGTTTGTTTAGTATGGATATGTCACAATAACATAATTATTGGTTGATCTAACAAAACTAAAGAGGCCTCCCTCTTCCTACCAAGTTTACTGCTAGGATTTCTGACCGCAAGGTTGCAGAAACGTAAGGTTTGAAAGCTGATAAATTTATTTGTCAGCTTTTTTTATATCTTATAAAATAAAAAACTTTATCATTTTATCGCTAAGCATTTATCATTTTATCATGAGTACGACAAATCCTATAAGTAGTACGAATACAATCCCTCGAAAATAATACAAAAACTTTGATTTGATCGTCTTATGACGAAACATTTGCATTCACAAAATACCTCATACAAATCATCCAATTCATGTTAAAAGCAAAAGATGTTTTTCTTTGATTCTCCATTTTCATTTTCTAGCTTTCCACTTATCAACTCATCGAATCACAAAAGTAATCAAATTTATCAAAACTAAATATCATATCAAATAACTCATTTTATACCATAAAACAATAAAGATTAATACCCCTCCCTTGGGGGAGCTTGTTATTCCGTCTTTTAAGACGGAATAGGTGGGGGTTGTATTTCAAAAAACAATTACCCCCAACTAACCCGACTTGTCGGGGAGAACATCTTCCCCACAGGGGAAGAACTTTTATTTTTTCTAATTCTTTAATTCACCCTTAATTTTCTCCAACAATTGTAAAGCCTGCAGGGGAGTCATATTGTTTATATCAAAACTATTTAGTATACTTTTGATTTTTTCATACTTAGGATCTTCTACTTTTGCAAATTTACTTACATTAAATAAATCTTGATTACTTTTTAATTCTTCATTGCAAATTGTTCACTGTAAATTGTCTAAATTTTGTTCTGCTCTTTGCAATATTATACTTGGAATACCAGCCAATTTAGCTACATCCAAACCATAACTTTTGTCAGCTCATCATTTTACAATCTTTTTCATAAATACCACATCTTTGTCAGTTTCATAAACACTTACAGAATAATTTTTTACTCATTCATACATTTTTTCCATTTCTATCAGTTCATGATAATGTGTAGCTATCAATGTTTTTGCTTTTATCTCAGTTACTACATATTCCAATATCGCTTTTGTCAAAGCTAGTCAGTCATAAGTAGAAGTTCATCTACCAAGCTCATCAAATATAATAAAACTATTTTCTGTAGCATTATTCAAGATATTTGCGACTTCTACCATTTCAGTCATAAATGTAGATTGATTTTTGGCTAAATTATCTCCACTACCAATTCTAGCAAAAATTCAATCAACCAATGGTATTGTAGCACTTTTTGCAGGCACAAATAATCCACAATGAGCCATCAAAATTATCAAAGCATTTTGACGTAAATAAGTAGATTTTCCACCCATATTTGGCCCAGTAATAATATGCAAAAACCCATCATCTAGTTCAGAATTAATATTTGATAATTCAGAGTTTTTTGGATTCTGAACTCTACATTTTGAACTCATAACTAAATCATTTGGTATAAATTGCTGATTATTTTCCAAATATTTTTCTACTACCAAATGCCTCCCATCCACAATCTCCAACCCATAATTTTCTGTATTCTGCACTCTTCACTCTGCACTCTGAAACTTTGGTTTATTTAAATTATTCTCCTTAGCAAAGATGGCATGAGAAGTATAAAAATCCAACCAAGCTATATGAGTAGAAAAATCGTATATCTCATTAATTATAGTAGATATAGAATTTTTTACTTCTTCAAGTATTAAAAATTCTTGTTCTACTAGAGTATTTTTAGCTTCTATTACTTTGTTTTGTATTTGTTCCAAAAAATCTGAACTATACCTTTGCGCTCATTTCAAAGTATTTCTTCTAACAACATTAAACTTTTCATTATTACTTGATGATATAGCTGCTAAATTTGATTCAAATAATTGAATATCTTTGTTTGTGATTTCTATAAAATATCACTGATTTATTACATATTTCAGTTTTACATTGCTAACTTTTGAAACAGTTACCAATTCTTGTTGATAACCCATTAGCATTTCATCACTATGATAAGCTATTTTTCTTAGTTTATCTATTTCAGAACTACATCAATCAGATATAAAATCTATGTCATTTTTGATATATTCATCATTTTTCAATACTTTTTGTAAATATTGATATAATTGATCTATTTTGTCTATTACATTTTTGTCCAATCAGAGTCTACTTAATTCATTCAAGACTTCTTTATTTTCAAAGAATATTTTTAGAACATATCTAAATTTTACAAAAATAGCAGGATTTAATTTTTTGTACAATATTGTGCTCACAATTTTTTGTATATCCAAAACTTCAGAAAAAATCTTATGAATGTTTTTTGTTTTTTCCAAATCATCAATATAGTATTGGATATTGCTTACCCTTTTTTCTAATTCATTCAAATTGTTTGTTGGATTCATTAGTAAACCACGCAGTAGTCTAGCTCATGCAGTAGTTTTTGTATTATCTAAGACTCATATCAAACTATACTTTTCCAAGTTTTCATAATTGCTATAAAAAATTTCTAGATTTTTTACAGTAATATCATCTATCAAAACACGATTATTTGGACTATGAAAAGATATACGTACAATATTGTTGAGATTATTTTTTTGGGTGTTTTTCAAATAACTCAAAAGCAAACCAAAAGCATTCATTCTTCATCATTCCAAAGCTTGTCAAAAGCTATTTAATGTCTGTATTTTACATTGTTCTAAAATATAGTTTTCCAAATCAAACGGTATGTCATATACAGAAATCAATGTTTTTAGATTTTTTTTTAAATTATCCCACAAAACAGATTTATTCGGTAAATCTACATCAATCACTATTTCCACAGGATTCAAAGAAAAAATGAATTTTTGCATTTCATCTATCTTTTCAAAACTTTTTGTATGATATTCTCACAAACTAAAATCTCACCAAGCTATATGATAGTTTTCTAAATTTTTGAAAGTTTTGTATACAATAGAAAGTATATATGAAAAGTTTTTGGATCCAGATTCTTTGATATGAGTAGCAGGAGTTATTACACCTACTACCTCCCTTTCTACTATTTTACCAGGTTTTGGTTCTGTCGTTTGTTCTGCTATAGCTACTTTGTATCATAAGTCTACTAATTTATTTATATATTTTTCTGCACTATGATAAGGTACACCAGCCATAGGGATAGGATTCTCATTATTTTTATTTTTGGAAGTAAGTACTAAGTCTAATAATTTACTACACAATTTAGCATCTTCAAAAAACAACTCATAAAAATCTCCTAAACGGAAAAAAAGTATACAATCTTCATATTGCTTTTTTATATCTATGTACTGTTGCATAGCAGGAGTATATTTCATGAAACCTTTGACAATAAAACATTTTTATGTTTGTATCTTTCCGGAAAAATAATTCAATCAAAATTTCTAATAAAATAAAAAAGGCAAAAAAATTGCCTTTAATATAAATATTCTTTTATAGAACCTCCAAAACCTCAAAAGATCCTTCAATTCTCACTATTTGTTTGGGGTTTTTGTATTCCCAAACAACAGTATCTCCCACACTCCAATCAGCGTATTCTACACCAATTGAATTGCGGGGATTAAAAATCTCTTCATAGATTTCTTTTCCATATTCCTTTCGATTCTCACAGTAAAATATCTTTACACCCTCCTTAGAGGTATAAACAATACCTCCAACAGGAAGCTGATATTTACCATTAGAGTAATCCCCAACTTTTATAACTGCATAGTTAGTTGTAGGACTTATAGAGTTTGGTGGACAAACCACTTCTTTTTCACACGACTGGAATAATACTCCAGCAAAAACTACCACTAAAACCACGATAAAAAAATTCCTTTTCATAACTTATAAGTTTAAAATTAACACATATATTATACAATTTTAAATATAAATGTCAAGCCTTTGTTGAATTTAATTAAATTAAAATTATATAATTCACAATAAAATTTTGCAAAAAAAACTTTTTTGCGTATAATTATTTACGATTTATTAAATTATTTTCAAGAAAATATGAACGAAATAACCAAATCAATATTAGAAATAGAAGATATACAAGCTATTAAGCCTAATTTTGACGAAATTAAGATATTAACCAAAGATGTATGCGAACAAACACAAACAATAATTTTTGGTAAAGAATGAAATACACTAAAGATACTAAGTACAAACAATTTTCCAGAAGAACTAAAGAGCATAATAGATAAGTTAGAAAGAACATGATTATCTACAGAAGTTTCTTATACATCAGTTGAATGATTTCAAGAGGCAATCAAGTGGTATGAACAGTATGAGAAAATGGTTTCTGAAAAAAGAGAAGAAGAAACAGCACAAAAACAAGCATCATGAGAATGAGCAATATGAATGATAAAAAAAGTATATGAAAAAAGAGAATCTATTGAGCCATGAGAATTCATTATGGAAATAGTCAGATTGGCTTTTCAAACATGAGCATCAGATTTACATCTACAACCACAAGATGATTGAATATTATTAAGACTTAGAATAGATTGAGTAATGCAAGAAATTTTGAAGTTTACACATCAAGACTTTGTAAAATATCTACAAAAATTAAAGTTTATAGCATGAACAAAAATGAATGTTGATTATATTCCTCAAGATGGTAGATTTTCATTTGAATCAGTAAATAGGAATTGAGAAGACAAAAAGGTAGACGCCAGAGTCAGTTTTATGCCAGGTATGTTTTCAGAAAGTACAGTTATTAGATTTTTAGATCCTACAAAATGAATATCAACATTTGAAAAAATATGATTTACAGGTAAAATATACGAAATATTAAAACGTAATTTAGAAAAAAATACATGAATTATTATATTTACTTGACCAACATGATCGGGTAAAACAACCACACTATATACTATATTAAATTATTTAAATGATTGAAAAAACAAAATAATTACATTAGAAGATCCTGTTGAATATGAATTACATGGCATACAACAATCACAAATAAATCACAATAAATGATATACTTATGCTGAATGATTAAAAGCTATTTTGAGACACGATCCAGATATTATATTAGTATGAGAGACTAGAGATCAAGAAACAGCAGATATTAGTATAAATGCAGCGCTTACTGGTCACAAAGTTTTCACGACATTACATACAAATTCTGCTATAGAAAGTATACCTAGATTAATAAATATGTGATTAAAACCATATATGCTAGCACCATCACTAGACTTAATTATTGCACAAAGATTAGTTAGGTGATTGTGTCCTCATTGTGCTACAAAAAGAGATGCAAATTATGCTGAAAAAACAGAAATAGAAGATAGTATAAAAAAAATAAATGATGCAAATCCTAGTATAAAATTAGAATTTGATGGCAAAATACCTCAAATAGTTTGATGTGACAAATGTAACGGTAGTTGATATCAATGAAGAATAGCAATATTAGAAACTTTTGAGATTACAGAAGATATAAAAAATTTAATAGTAGAATGAAGAACTTGAGTTGATCTTTATTCAAAAGCTAGAGAAAATGGTTATTTAACTTTAAGAGAAGATTGAATAATGAAAATATTAGAATGAAAAACCACATTAGATGAAATCAGAAGAGTAATATAATTAGTTCACAGTTTACAGTTTACAGTGTACAACATCCCGCCATTAACTAATGGCTATTGGCTAATAATACACCACTAAACTAATTACCACTAACCCAATCCTCAACTTTATAACTTGAAAACTTTATCTAAATGAAAATATATATAGACGAAGCAGGAAGATGACCATTGGCATGACCGCTACATGTCTGAATAATTTTAGCATTAAAAAATTTTCAGAAAAAAATATTTAAAGATAGTAAAAAATTGTCAGAAACACAAAGAGAAAAGCTTTTTGACAAAATTAATAAATTAGAAAATAAATGATCATTGATATATGGTATTTGAATAGTAAACAATCAAGAAATTGATAATCTAGGTCTAACTAAATCTATTAATTTAGATATAAAAAGAGGACTTTTTGAAATCTTAAAAAAATACTATAATTTCTTTTTAAGACAATCATTATCCAAATGATTATGTAGTTGTGATATGATAAATAAATTTTCAATTGAAAATTTAATTCAAAATGATTTTTCTGCAGAAAATTTAAAAAAGTTAATACAAATAATATCTCAAACAAATCCGATATCAGAATTAATTATAGATTGAAACCATGATTTTAATATAAAAAAAGATTTAGAAATCCCAGTCACTACAGTCATCAAATGAGACGACAAGATTACAGAAATTTCAATAGCATCTATCGTCGCAAAAGTCACAAGAGATCATCGAATGATAAATGTAGCAGAAAAGAAATATCCAAGATATAATTTTAAAAAACATAAATGATATGGTACAAAAGAACATAGAGATTTAATACAAAAACATTGAGTATCAAAAATTCATAGAAAAAGTTTTCTAAAAAAACAGCATAATATTGACTTAATACCATAAATCAATATAAAACTTAAAATTTTTTATTGAGGATTTAAGTATTAAAAAATATTTTATTATGAATATAATAGTATTAGAAGATCAATATGGAAATGATAACACACTTAATGTTATATCAATACAAGATTTTGCTAAATGATGGACTTGTGATATATATAAAGTATTATGAACATTTGATCATAAGAACCATATATGGTTATGTAAAAAAGAAATAACAAGAAAAATTGCAGATGTTATATCGCCAAATATAGATGTTAAGTACCAAATGGATGTTTTTAAGCGTCTTAAAGAAAATAATATACCTACTTATGAAAATATACGAATCAACATCAAAGATCAAGTTTTAATCACGCCACTTATTAGTAATGATACCAGTACATTTTGTATAAGTTGAAATAATTATTCCAAATCAAAAGATACAATCATAAATGAATTATGATGATTGCACTATAGAGATATTAGTAATTTAAGAACATTCATACATTACACAAAAGACATGATAGAAAAAATTTCGAAAGCAGGAATTAAGGTTTTTGATGACTCCTTTTTTTATAAATACAATTGTGATGGAGGTATTTTAGAAGTTTTCATATGACAATTCCATCATATTGTACTAGAAAATAGTCCTATAGAAGAAAAATCATTTAGAGCTATAAAACATCATAACAAAGTACAATTTGAAAAGTCCATTTTATTTTTAAATGATGATAAGGTAATAGATAAATGAGTTTATGACACCTTTTATTGCCAATTGCGAGATCTAAATGATTATTAATTTATCTAATAATTCATAATTAATTTCTTAATTTTGCTCAGATTTTTTCTACTTCACTAATTACATTATTCATTACATTGTTTATATAGTCTGTTTGCATATTTTCACCCTTAATTTTGATCTTAAATGCAACAGATTTTTTTCATTCTGGCAAATTCTCTCATTTATACAAATCAAACACATCCAAATCTGATACTCACTCTATATTTTTGGCAATCTGTAATATTTTACCAAAATCCTCATTTTGATCTATCACAAAACAAAGATCTCTCCAAACTATTTGATCTTGTAATGTCTCATATCATTCTGGTTTAAATTCGATATTTTGGATAAGCTCATCTACTTTTTGTAAATCTAGTGATAAATAGACCAAATCAGATGTTTCGGATAATTTATTTTCTTTTAATACAATTGAATGTATTGTACCAACAAATCAGATCACATCTCAATTATAAAGTATATTTCATTGTTTTTTTGGATGATAAGCTTTTTTATCTGTTTTTACATATTCCAAACTTTCTTTTAGTCACAAAGATCCTAATAAGTCTTCTATTTCTCACTTTGTAGATAATAATAAATCTTTTTCCCAACTTTTATTTACTTTTTGATAACACATTGCAGATAATTGTAATTTTTCTCATATTAATTCATCTGCAAATTTTCATTCTTTTTTATCATTTCAAGATTTAGACCAAACTCTACCTATGTCAAATATCTTAAATTCATCAAAAAACTTACTATTTTTGCTCACATAATTTATCAAAATGTAGTCTAAATTGTCTCTCATATAAGGTTTATCCAAATCTATTGGATTTTTGAAATGATATAAACTCTCTAGATTTACATCAAACAATTCTAAATTTTTTCATCCAACTCGTGGATAAGTTTCTACTTGATCAAATCTATAATTTCTTACAAAAGATTCCTCCATTTTTCTTATCAAATTTACCAAACTAGAAGTCTTTGGCAATGAGATATCTGATTGCAATGATTTAGATTCTATATTTTCATAACCATAAATTCTAGCTACCTCTTCATATACATCTTCTACTATATTTATATCATCTGGAGATCTCCAAAAAGGCACTCAGACGGTATTTCAACTCAATTCAAATCAAAGTCCTTTTAAAATAGAGTTAGAAATTGGTTTAAATCAATCCTTGTTTTCTCCAAAAATAAAGTTTTCCATTTTTGATTGATCAATATCAATATTATTTTGGATGTAATTTATATTTTTTTCTTTAGTATAATATGACAATCATCATATAGTATAATCTCATAAATCTTTTTGATAATATTTCAATAAATCTAAAAACAATATTAAAACATAAAGACTATAAGCAGGATTTATGTTTTTTTCATATCTAAGTTCAGCATCAGTTCTAAGTCATAATCTCACTCAAGTTTTTCTAACACAGACAGGATTAAAGTTTGCGATTTCTACTAAAATATTTTGTGTACTTTCAGTCACTCATGAGTCCAATCATCCAACCACACCAGCCAAGGCTAAGATTTTTTGATCATCTGCAATTACCATGTCAGTCTCCAATAATTCATGTTCTTTTTCAAAAAGATCTACAAATTTTTCTCATTTTTTTGCTTGTCTGATTATCACATTTCATGATACCTTTTGTGCATCAAAAAAATGTATTGGCTGACCACTTATATTCATAAATAAATTACTAAAATCTACCCAATTTGATATTGGTTTATTTCCCAAATCTAGCATTTGCATCCTAGTAAAAAAACTAGAATCTTTTGTTGAAACATTATTTAGCTCCATCAAAATATAAGTATTCAAATTGTCAGTTTGAGACTTTAATCATATTTTTGTCTTTTCCTTGTTATCCAAAATATCAAATATTTTTGTATTTTTGAAATTATCAAAATATTCATTTACTTTGTTGAACGATATTTGGTTGTTTTCATACATTGCATTTAACTCTACAGCCATACCGAAATGACCAGTCAAATCAGGCCTATTTGTAAGTCATTTATTATCTACATCTATTACTTTGGATTCCAACCAAGAATATTTTTCTACCAAAGATTTTCATAAATCTTCATCAGATAAATCATTCAAATCTTTTTGTATATCCCAAATCCAATGAGTATCTAAATCTTCTGGTATTTCCAACTCTGCTTTGCTACAAATCATACCATTGGATTCTACTCATCTCATCTTCCTAGCTTCTATAGTCATATCTACTTTTGGAAAATAAGTGCCAGGCAGGGCAGTAGTGACATATATTCATGGAGCCACATTTGTACCACCACAAATTATTTGATATTCTCCTTTATTTCCACAATCTACCATACAAATATTCAACTTATCAGCTTCTGGGTGTTTTTGTACAGATTTTATTTTTCATATCACAATATTTTTATCAATTTTTCTTTGAATTATTTCTTCTACTTCTACAGTTTTTAATGTAAACTTATCTACAATATTTTCTACACTATCATTGATAGATATAAATTTTTTCAAAAGATCTAATGAGTACTTCATGAATTTTTAATATAATATAAATAATAAAACAACACAAACTTTTAATAATTATAAAGCAAAAATAAAGAGAAAATTCAATATTTTAAAATAGACCCCGGGGTCTTGAAATTTTCATCATAATCATTATCTTACAAAATAAGAATGCAAACAAAGCAGGAATTTAGAATAGATTCAAAACAAAAAATTAAATCTCTTGGATCACAAAAAAGAGAAATTTTTTCTCAAAAGATCATAAATAAACTCAAAAAATATTTAGATCAGTATCAGACTCGATGAGTTTACTTTCCATTGTCAGATGAGGTAGATATATCATCATTTATAGAAATACTTAGAAATCATAATAAAAAAATAATTATCCCACAAATAAAAAATAATGAATTAGTGCCAGCCATATATGGAGTATTTTCAGAGACAAGAATTTGAAAATACTGAATCAAAGAAATAATTTCTCCCACAATACACACATGAAAAATAGATGTATTGATAGTCCCATGACTGGCATTTAGCTACAAAAATGAAAGAATAGGTAGAGGAGAATGATATTATGATAAATTCCTATCCAAATATCCAGACTCCTACAAAATATGAGTCTGTTTTCCTATACAAATCTATGAAAATTTACCCACAGAAGAACACGATATTTCTATGAATAGGGTGTTATTTTAAATAAAAATACATAAACAATAAATTCAAACAACTTGATTTTTTTTAAACAAATCATATTTTAAGAAAAAAGTTTTGTATTTATTTTTTTAACAAAATTATGTTTAGAAATAAATGAGTAAAAAGATTTCCAAGTCTTGTAGTAAATACATTAGCCAAAAATATTTTCAAAATCAGACAATTTGGGAAACAAGAACTACTACAACATCAAGAAAATTTTCTTTTTGATCTAATTTATAGATGTAGAAAGACTGTTTTTGGACAAAGATATAATTTTAAAGAAATAAAAAATATTAAAGATTTTCAAAATAATGTACCGATATTTACATACAAAGAATTTCAACCACGAATAGAGTATATGTTGAGATGAGAAAGAAACATTAGCTATCCAGGGAAAATACCTTTGTTTGCGATTTCTTCTGGCACCACTGGGAAAAAATGAAAATACATTCCTCTAACTCATGAACACCTCAAAACATCTCAAATGAGATGAGGAGAAAAATTATTGGCTCGATATTGTAAAGAAAACCCAAAAACAGAAATTTTTACAGGCAAAACTATAGTAATTGGATGAACATTTATAAAAAATCCTTATACAGAAAAAGATAATGTATGATATATTACCGCTATATTACAAAAAAAAACACCTCGAATATGAAAATTGTTTAAAAGTCCAAAACTAAAAACATCATTTATTGAAGATCGAGAGGAAAAATCTAATAAAATTATACAAGAGAATCTATCACAAAATATTACTTGAATCACATGACAACCATCACGATGTACACAATTCCTTTACAAAGTATTAGATAAAACTGGAAAATCACATATACATGAATTACGACCAGATTTCGAAGTGTTTTTTGGATGAGGTATGTCTGTGGATTTGTATGTAGATAATTTAAAAGAGCTTTTTCCTAATCCAAAATTTAAGTATCGACAAAGTTATAATGCTTCAGAATGATTTTTTGCTATACAAAATAAAAATGACTCAGATGATATGCTGTTACTTACGGATAATGGAGTTTTTTATGAATTTATACCAAAAGAGGAATTTGGAAAAGATAATCCAAATGTTTTAACATTAGCAGAGGTGGAAAAAGAAAAAGATTATGTACTACTTATCACTACAAACGCTTGATTACGAAGATATATAATATGAGACACTATCAAATTCACAGAAATAGAACCATTTTATAAAATCAAAATAACTGGAAGAACTAAATATTACATAGATGTAGTATGAGAATGAACTACAGTAGAATATACTGATAAAGCGATTATGGAAGCTTGTAAAATATCTGGAGGTATAGCGATAGACTATACGGTATGACCAATTGCGCCAAAAGGCAAAGAAAGATGAGCATACGAACGAATTATTGAATTCAGTCAAAAACCAAAAAATATAAAAGAATTTCAAACAATATTGGACATAGAAATGCAAAAAGCATTTTCTAATTATTATGATGAAAGAAATTATAACAATACACTTAAAGAAAATGTAGTGCATATAGTGGAAGCATGAACTTTTCAAAGACGATTAAAATTAAATAATAAAGTGTCATGACAGTCAAAAATTCCGAAATTAAGTAATAATAGAAAAATATTGGACAATATACTAAAAGAAAATTAGTCTATACTTTTCTATTTTATGATTTTATAACTTTATAGGTTTTTATTTTAACAAAATTTACATGAAGAGAATAAATTTTTTGAAGAGAATAGTAAATATATACAAGTGATATAGAGAGAAAAACTTAATAAGTACTTATATAAAAAGGAGATCTAAAAAAATACAAATAAATCAAATTTTTAAAAAAAATGATCATTCTCTATCTTTCTATAGAACTTTTTTTGATATATTGTTAAGTGGTATTTGAAAACAATATTTAACAAAATATATATATCCAAAAGTGTTAGAGGAAGAAAAAAGAAAAAACATTAATCAGTTATCATTGTTAAATGATTATTTAGAAACTGTAAAAAATACAAAGATAGCTAAAGATTATAATATTGATAATATACTGAAAGAAAAAACGAATTTAAGATATGATCTGTTCAAAAAACAAATACCAATATTTGAATATAATGAGTTTAAGGAATATATACAAGAGTCTAAAATAAAAAGAGATATAATACGACCAGGAAAAATAAAAAAATTTTCGGCATCTTCTGGTACAACAGACAATAAAAAACACATACCAGTTAGTAATGAGTCTCTGGAAAGTGCAAGTAAAGCAGGTATAGATATGTTATCGGAGTATTTTACAAAAAATCCAGATACAAAAATATTTAAATGAAATTTTTTTCCTTTGGCATGATCTGTCCAAGAACATGAAAATGATATAACAATCGCAGACGTATCTGCCCTATTGATCCTAGATAGGTGAACTGTGTCCAAAAATAGATATGCTCTAGATCTGTTTTATTTACTACACCCTGAACGAGAAATTAAAAGAGAATTAGCGTTAAAATGGATAAACCCAAATAAACCTATTACTATGATGTGAGTAACCAGTCGAGCATATGAAATATTAAACTATATACAAAAAAGAGATGAAAAAATGTTTGACACAATGATAAAAAACATGGAAGTGATTTTTGGTGGGGGAGTAGATGTAGCACCTTATATGCAATATTTCAAAAAGTTAAATTTAAATTATATGTGAGTATACAATGCATCAGAATGATATTTTGGGTATCAAGATATCATAAGTTATGATAATTCAAACTGAGAATCTCCTTATAAGTTACTAACAAATCATTGAGTTTTTTATGAATTTATAGAATTTAACAACGAAAATTTTGATGAAAATGGGAATTGTAAAAAAAATGCCAAAGTAAAGGCTATACGAGAAATTACAAAAGAAGATATAAATAAAAAATATGCGTTGGTAATTACAACCAATAGCGGACTAATCCGCTATTTGATATGAGATGTAATACAATTTGTAGATGAGAACTTAAGATTTAAGATAACCGGTAGGACAAGACAGTCTCTAAACTTGAAATGAGAAGAACTTATGGAAACACATATTGCAAGTGTGATACACGAGTTATCAAATCAAGATAATATAAATATCATTTATTATACAATATGACCTGATCAAGAAAAAAACCCTACTAAACATGAACGAGTTATAGAAACAGAAAAAGATATAGAAATTTCAGAAGATGAATTAGCTAGCAAGATAGATAAAATCTTACAAAAAGTAAATGCAGATTACGAAGCAAAACGTAAAAAGGATATTTTATTAAAATTACCAAAAATCACACTAGTAGCACAATGAAGTTTTTATCTACGACTAAAGAAATCTAATAGACTTGGAGCACAAATAAAAGTACCAAAACTTTCTACAAAAAGAAATTATATCCAAGAAATATTAAAGATAGCACAGTAAATTAGTAATTAGTTAGTGGTGTGTTATTAGCCAATAGCTGTTAGCCATTAGCTAATGGCGGGATGTTGTACACTGTAAACTATAAATTGTAAACTGTTTAAATTTTTCTCAAAACCTCACAAACCTCTTTTTCTGTCAATCTTTTTATATCACTATTACAAATTAAACCATTTGTGTTTAATCTTTTGAATTCTTCTGGTCAGTTCCAATCTCTTTTAACCAAATAAGAATTTGTTTTTGGTGATTTATTTCTTATATTTATGATATTATGTAGTGCATCATCAAAGAAATGATCTACTTTTTCTGATTTACAAACTTCAGCCTTATTCTCTCACATAAATATATCATCAAAATCTAATCAATTCTTATATAATTCTTCAAAAGTGTCATCTGCATACTTCTTTTCTCTAGCAGTAACAAATATTAAATAAATATCTTTTCTTTTTTTCTGTAAAACAGGTAAAATATCAGTAGAAATCATATTTTTATATAAGTTATATTTTTCTACTACATGATAAGCCCTATCGTATTCCAAATTTCGAGTATCTTCTAAAGTTTTGTTTGTCCCATACTCCAAATTATAACATCTTATTAAATCTGGTCATAAATGAAAAATTACATCATCTATATCAAATCAAACTACAGGTTTCGACTTATTTAAATTAAACATTGTTAAAAATAAATCTAAAATAAAAAAATGACTATTATTATTAAATAATAATAGTCATTTGTCAATACCAAAAAAATTTAAATTACTTATCAATTTCTTTAAAAATCTTTTTCATTTCACTTTTTAATTCATTTTTATCTTTATTTTTTAGATATTTTTCTATAACATTATTCAATTTATCTTTATGTATAGAATACATTTCAACTCATTCTTTATAGTTATCTTTTTTATCTCCATAATGAGTTATAAACATATCAATAACAACATGCTTTCTAAATGATTCTTCAGATTGAAAATTTGTCTGTCTTTTTTCAGGAGTTTCTTGATAAATATAACCATCTTGTTCACCAAATGTTATAAATTGATGCCAATCTTCTGTATTGTAATGTTCGGATTGTAATTTCTGCATATCCTTAAGATCTTTTTCTTTTGATTTCAAAATATATTCAAGATTTTTTAATCGTTCTTCCTTTGTAAAATTTTTATCACTTTTTGCATCAAGTTTAATCTTATCTGATTTTACATCCAATATTTTATATTTTAATTCATCTACATATGATTGCAATTCATCAATATCTGTCTGTATATGATCTCTGATAGCATCAAACCTATTTCCCTTATCAGCATATTTTTTGAATTCATACGGTTTAACATCTTTGATAGGATCATCCCTATATTGATTCATATATGTTTCTCGATCAGAGACTTGATTGTCGGTTGCATAGTCCATAACTCGAGGTACTAATCAACTCAAATCAGATCTTTTTTTAACTATACTAGATCAAGATGCTATCCATTTTTTAAATCCTCATTGTTTAGCATGAATTCATTCATGTTTTATGCGACCAGACCAGTTTTCTACAGAAGACCAATCACGAACAATAGAAAATTTTCATAAAGAACTTCAATTATAAACTGTTCACATGACTCTACTAAAATAATCTAATATTTTTGGATCAGCTATAGGTAATATATCATATTTTTCATACATATCTTTACAAAATTTATAACTCTTATCCGAAAGATTATCTTTCCATAATTTATCAAAATATTCAATTCATTTCTCTTTCAAGAGATTATTTAGATAGTTTTTTCTTTTAAAAAACATAATCAAAGCCTGTGCTCTATTTATAGACTTATCTAATTCTACTACACTAGGATTAGTCTCACGATCAAGATAATTATAATATTTTTCATCTCCTTCAGGATCATCAAGTTTTATTCTATAATCTTTAGCTAAACTTTTTAACAATTCTTTGTTAACTGTATTATCTTTTGATACAATACCAGAATCTAATCAATTTACATTAGGTGAAACAATATTCATACTTATAAAATAGTATATAAAAATTTATAAAATCAATTATAAATAAAAAATAATATTTTGTCAAATTTATTAAGATTAATATGATCTAACTCACTTAGAAGAAATTTTATTTATAGGTTTTAATGCAGGTCAATAAGATTTTGTAAACCTATCCCTTTTTGCATAAAACCAGTCATTTGATTCGGAAATGCCAGTTTCAATATCCAATATTTTAAATATTTCTTTAGCAGCTAACAAATTGTCTTCATTATCATATATCTTATTATAATTTAATGTTTCCAACAAATCAGATAAAAATCTAGCTATTGCAAATTTAGTAACATTATTGATTTTTGATTTAACTAAATCAACTATAGCTGTATCATCCATACCTGATTTTTTAAGTATAGAAATAGATTTTTTTATATCAGACTTTAATGACATAATTGTAATAATTAAAATAATAAAATTAGATGTTTGTATTATAAACATTTATTTTAATTTGTCAATATAAATTTTTAATATTTTAATACGAATATAGATAAAATCCAATTGCATCACAATTAAAAAAAACTATAAAAAAATTAAATAAGAATTTTAAATATTACAATGATTCAAAGTTGCTACTTTAAAACTTTTAACTTTTTTATTATTTATCATGGATTCAAAGATACAACAAGCAATATTAAACGAACAAAAAAGACAAACAGAAGGTATGGAATTAATAGCTAGCGAAAATTATCAATCAGAAGAAGTACTAAAGGCTCAATCAAGTGTTTTTGCAAACAAATATAGTGAATGATTTCCATGAAGAAGATATTATGGATGACAAGAAAACACCGACATCATAGAACAATTGGCTATCGATAGAGCCAAAGAAATATTTCATGCAGATCATGCCAATGTACAAGCACTGTCAGGCGCAGCAGCAAATGTATGTATCTATGCAGCTCTTATGGAACCAGGAGATACAATACTTGGAATGGATTTATCACATTGATGACATCTTACACACTGAGCTCCTGTTACGTTTTTATCTAAAGTATTCAATTTCATTAGATATAAAACATTGCCAAATGGTGAAATAGATTTTGATCAAGTAAGGAAACTCGCACACGAACATAAACCAAAAATCATATTAGCATGATTTTCTGCATATCCTAGAGAATTAGATTATAATAAATTTGCAGAAATTGCCAAAGAAGTAGGCGCTGTAGCCTTTGCTGATATGTCTCACATATGATGATTTATCGCTGCATGAGTACTCAAAAATCCACTAGATCATGGTTTTCATGTCATGATGACCACAACCCACAAATCTCTTAGATGACCAAGATGAGCATTGATTTTAAGCAAATGAATAGTAGGTAATCCACTCAAAAAACCAGAAGATACTATAGAAAATATCCCAACTAGAATAGATAGAGCAGTATTCCCATGAGTACAATGATGACCACATATGAATACTATTGCAGCAATAGCTGTAGCTTTATGAGAAGCACAAACACCAGAATTTAAACAATATGCAACACAAACACTAAAAAACGCCAAAGTAATAGCAGAGGAGTTTACCAACAGATGATACAAATTAGTGACGTGATGAACAGACAATCATATGATCATTATAGATTTTTCAAATACAGAAATTGAAAACTGAAAAAATGCAGAACATATTTTAGATTTAGTATGAATATCTACTTCTAAATCAACAATCCCTGATGATCCAAATCCACCATTTAAACCATCCTGACTTAGAATTTGAATTCCTGCTATGACTACTAGATGAGTAAAAGAAGAAGATACACGCAAAATAGTAGACTTTATGGATAGAGCTCTTCAATGTCATTCTGAGTGAAACGAAGAATATAAAAAACAAAAATTGGAATCTATCAGACAAGAAGTAATAGAATTTTCAAAAAAGTTTCCTGTTCCAAGCTTGTAATTTTCTTATCATCCTCGAGCCTGCCTGACCGGTAGGCAGGCGTAATAGAAGGATATAGAAAATTTATTTATATTCCTCAGCATCATAAATTCTTCAAAAATGGCAAAGTAAATTTATAATATAAATTTCTACTTATGGAAAAAATGATTAAACTAAATGATACATTGAGAATTACAAATCAACAATGATTTCCTATTGAATTAAACTTAGATATTCATTTAAAAACTCCATACAAAATAGAAGATTTTCAAGACAAGGAATTTGAATTTACAAAACCACTTCCTAGAATATTCTGTTTACCACCCACAAGAGTATTTCTCGTACAAGAAATAGATAGCAAATGGATTAAACGAGGACACTGTCTGATTATAGAACAAACTATATTTGATAATTGAAACCAAACTAAATGAAAATTTAAAATAATACAAATATACGAACCAGAATATATAAAGATGGTAGGCAAATACGACACACCAAAATGAAAAAATTATTTTGAATTTTAGTAAATTTATGCACAAAATTTTATAACAAAAAATCTTTTCCCTAAAAGTATTGCCTTTTTTTTATTTTTATATATAAGGAGATATTGCAAAATTTAGATATTATATTTTTTTTATGAATAAAAATCTAGAAAGTAAAAATACATCAAGTCATTACAAATGATTAAATATCTGACAATACTCATCAGAATTACCTATAATCCAATGATGAATGTGAGTTTGAATATCTACATACAAACTTGCTTGAGCAGTATCTTTAAACTGATGAATAGGTACACTATCATCAGCTGGACTTTGTAAAACGCCACCATACAAACATTTGTATGATAAAGCAATAAGAGATGAAAAACAAAAAAATTGAAACATTGCAACACAAAGATATCATGAGATTTTTCAAGAAATAAACTGTATTGCTATCCAATCTGAAATAGAAAAAGCAAAAAAAATAGCAAATGGTAAATGACCTATTTTTATAAATATCATGAATGCTGTTACTTGATTTAAAGAACAAGTGCTAGCTGCATGTGAAGCTTGAGTTGATTGAATAGTATGTGGTGCTTGATTGCCATTGAACCTACCTGAAATTACAAAAGATTACCCAAACATTGCTCTTATACCAATATTATCAAATCAAAGATGAGTGAAATTAGTTTTGGAAAATCGAAATAGAAAATACAAAAGATTACCAGATGCTATAATATTAGAAGATCCAATACATGCCTGAGGCCATTTATGAGTCTGAAAAATAGAAGATTTAGAGAATTTAAATTCAGAAGATTTGCCAAATTTCAGCTTAGAAAAATCAATTCCTAAAGTAAAAAAATATCTACAAGAAAATAATTATAATATACCAATCATAGCTGCATGATGAATATATAATAATACTGGACTACAAAATGCTATAAATTTATGAGCTGATTGAGTACAAATGTGAACAAGATTTTTGGCAAGTGAAGAAAGTGCAGCCAATCAAAACTTTAAACAAGCTGTCGTTGATAGCAAAGCTGATGATATTCAAACTTACTGGTCTAATGCATGACTACCAGCTAGAGCATTAAAAGAAAGCCCAGTTTTCAAAAGAATTGAAAATATTACAGCTAAAAATAGAGTATGTATAGAAAATTGTCTTCAAAGATGTGGATATAGAGATGGTAATGCTTTATTGGCACAAATGTGCATACTAAAAGAACTTATCAAAAGCACAGAATGAGGAGACTGAGAATGACTAATGTTTGTATGAACATCAGCAATTCATATCAATAAAATTGAGACAGTCGAAGAAATAATGCAAAATTTTAGAAATTTAAGCTAAAAACAAATAAACTAAGATTGATTTTTCTTTTTTTTATTTTTCTTTTGAAATCTTTTAGCTAGACCCCAAGTAGCAAGGACAAATAAACTTAATCAAACCAAGAAAAATGCAACATACATACCAAAAACATAAGTAATAATACCAAATCATATACTTCCAGCCATCATTCACAATTGAGCCACAAATTGCTGTACTCAAGTAATAGATCAAATGTCGTCATCATGACAGGCCTCAGTTATTAATGCTGATATAATTGGCCTAATAAGAGAAAGTCACATTGATATACCCAAAGATACAATCAAAATAGAACCAAAAGATATATTAAATCCTAATGTTCAATACAAAAAGGAGAGAAAAATCAAAACAACTGAAATAAATAATTTCTTATTAAATCTTTCACTCAAAGAAACTACAAAAAAGTTTGTAACATAAGGTAATCTCATCAAAGCAAATATCAATGCTATTTGTGTAAGTGAAAAATTATTTCTCTCTGCAATCAAAGGAATAAACAAAAATCCAATGTAATTTAAGATGTTAAATAATCATTCATATCACAAAATATGAATAAATTTTTTTGGACTTTCTTTTAAAAATACAACAGTTTTTTTAATAGGCTTCATAGAAAATACTTTCCTAACAAATTGTCTCAAAAAACTTTCTTTTGCAAATAACTCTTTTAATTTATCTTTATCTCTCAATGGTATTTTATTATCAGTGAATAATGATAAAATAGCAAAAAATGCTATAAACAAATATAAAAATGGTAATTTCAAAAAGACTACCAAAAATGATGCTATCACAGCTCCAATTACCCAAGCAGCATTTAAACTAGAGAAATATAGACCCCAAGATTCTTCAGAATGATGCTTGTCAGTAGTGGCACGTATATAGCTTTCATAAGTAACAAATAATGTAGCACTAGCAATACCATTTAGTACCACAGCAAACAACAATATCCAAGGATTTTTGAGTATTCCAGCCATAAAATACAACAAACTAGAAATTATATATATTGCTTTACTCAAAAATATTACATACTTTCTATTTGTATTGTTGTTTAGTTCTCATACAGGCAAAGCAAATAAAAGCCTACTCAAAGGCAAGATAGTTCATATCATAGAAACCAAAAATATATTTTCTACTATTTTTTCTACATAAATAGAAAAAAATGTATCTCATCCCAATCACCAACCCAATATAAATAAAAATGATGACATAGAAATAAATCTCACAGATACAGGCAAAGAAAAAAATCTTTTTTTGATAACAGAAAAAAGACCATTGTGTACTTCTTGTTCCTTTGTCTGAAAAAGAGAATCTTTTACACTAAGTAATGATTCTTTTACCTTTTCTTTTACCTCTTTTTTGGGAAAGAATTTACTCATAATTATTCTAAGCTTCTTGTTCATGATTAGATTATTCCGTTACTAATATAAATTAATACACAATACTATTATAAATAAAATTTTTTATTTGTCAAAAAAATGAAAAAAATAGTCACAATAAAAAAAATCTTACAATAATACTCTCATCCAAAAATGTCAACCTAAAACAACTAATATCATTGAAATTAAGCAAGAAATTTGTATATTGAAAAAAACATGCAAACTTGCATTTTTTCGTTTTTAAATTTAAATTTTTTATCTATGACAGCAGCTGCAAACGACAACATTTTTGGATGAAAAGTAGTTCCATATCCATTGGAAAAAGATCTTACTCAATCTTATATAGATTATGCCATGTCAGTAATCGTGTCTCGTGCATTGCCAGACACCAGAGATGGTTGTAAACCTGTAATCAGGAGAATATTATATGCTATGTATGACATGAAAATGTTTTATAATACAAAACATAAAAAATCTGCTAGAATCGTTTGAGAAGTACTTTGAAAATATCATCCACACGGAGATAGTTCGGTATATGAAGCTATGGTACGTATGGCCCAACCTTGGTCTATGAGGTATCCTCTGGTAGATGGACAAGGTAACTTTGGTAGTATGGACTGAGATGGTGCTGCTGCTATGAGGTATACAGAAGCTAGACTGACAAAAGTCGCAGAAGAAATGCTTGCTGACATAGAACAAGATACTGTAGATCGAAGAGATAATTTTGATGGTTCTCTAAAAGAGCCAATTATGATGCCTACAAAATTTCCAAATCACTTGTGTAATGGGACAATGGGTATTGCAGTAGGTATGGCAACAAACATGGCTCCACACAATCTAAACGAAGTAATAGATGCCTGTTTGATGCTAATACAAAAAGAATGAAAAGAGATAGAAGTAGCGGCAAATAGTGTTTTAGTTACAGACGAAAATTCTAATACTGAATCATCTACAGAATGATCCTTGACTACAAAAATAAAGTATTCTGTTTCCATAGATGAAATCATGGAAATTATCAAATGACCAGATTTTCCTACATGATGATATATTTTTGACTCAAATAGGATAAAGGAAGTTTATGAAAAGGGTAGAGGAGGTATAGTTTGTAGAGGAAAACATGAAGTAGAAGAAACTAAATCATGAAAGAATATAATAATCACAGAAATACCATATATGGTAAACAAATCTACACTAGTTTCAAAAATTGGGGAATTGGTAGTAGATAAAAAAATTGACTGAATCACAGATATCAGAGATGAATCAAATAGAGATAGGGTAAGAGTAGTTATACAATTAAGAAAATGAATAGAGCCAAATCAGATTCTTACACAGCTATACAAAACCACTGACTTACAATCAAACTTTAATATAAATAACGTTTCTTTGGTAGAAAATGGTATGCAACCAAGGACACTAAACATCAAAGACTTATTGATGGAATTTGTTGTATTTAGAAGACAAGTTGTGTATCGCAGATCAGTTTATCAACTAGCAAAAGCAAAAGATAGATTGCATATTTTAGAATGACTTAAAAAAGCTATCGATATCATAGATGAAGTAATCGATACAATCAAAAAATCTTCTACAAAACAAGAAGCCAAAACAAATCTAATGGAAAAATTTGATTTCTCTGATCAACAAGCTGAATATATATTACTTATGAGATTACAATCATTAGTTTGATTGGAAATACAAAAAATATCAGATGAAATAGAAGAAAAAATTAAATTAATTGAATATCTTGAGTCTATCATAAACGATGCAGAAAAGTTAGATTGAGTTGTGATAGAAGAACTTACATATATAAAAGATAAATATTGAGATAAAAGAAGAACTGAAGTTTCAAATGACTTAAGCATATATAGCATATGAAACAGTTTAAAAGCATACCAAGATGCTGCTGATAAAGTAAAAGAAGACGTAATACTTCGAGTATGAAATGATCATAACATCAGAGTATTGTATCAATCTAGAATAGTTGCAATACCAGATGAGACACTTGATTTAATATATACAAACAATCAAGACAAACTTATTGTAATTACTGATTTATGAGAATTGGTAGTAGAAAGACTCAAAGATTTATGACAATTTACTATGGCAAAAAATGCCCTAAATCTAAAAGAACAATACGGATTAAAATGAAATATAGTTTTTGCTAATACACTACATTATGACTACGATCATTTATTATTCCTGACAAAATACAATAATATCAAAAAAATAGACAAAGATCTAATATTAAAATTCAAAAAATTCCCAACAATAGTAATGAAATTGGATGTAAAGGAAAAAATAGCTGCTGTTTTACCAGTATCTGATGGAGACAATATTGCTGTGGTGACAGAACAATGACGATGACTACTATTCCCTGCCGCAGATATTAGACCAATGTGAAAAACAGCATGATGAGTAAAAGCTATAGATCTACAAGAATGAGACAAAATAGCAAATATGTTTTTACATCAATGAGAACCATTCTTACTAATTCATAATAAAAAAGAAGCTAAACTATTAAGTTTAGAAGATTTGAGAGTACGAAAAAGAGCTAGAAAATGAGATGTATGGGCTACTTGAAATTGTAAATTAGAATGAGGTATAAGCATTGAGGAATGAGCTATTAGAATTAGATTTACAGATGGTAATCTTCAGACTCTGCACTCAAATGATGTAAAACTAGATATGCCAGACACAGCTCTAAAAGAAATTGTAAAAAAAGATATAGAACTTGTTTATAGACCTTGGGAAGAGAAAGAAGAAAACTTAAAATGAAAAGAAGAAAGAAAAGCTAGAGAAAAAGCAGAAAAAGAAGCAGAAATGCAAAGAAATAGTTTATTTTCAGAAGAATAATTTAAAAAGGTTTTAATAGGTTGTAAAAGGTTGCAATAGGTTTCAATGGGGTGCAACGGGTTTCAAAGAGTATGAACTTTGTAACCCTTGCAACCCTTACAACTTTTTAACCCTTGCAACCTTTGAAACTTTGTATCCTTAAAGAAAACTTTAGAACTTAAAACAATTTATGCTCAAACACAAATATAAAATAATTGTATCTAGTATTGTCTCAATCATTATAATTGTATTTTTTATACTAATACTTCTAAAATTAAATAAACTACAAAATAAAATTAATATAATAAGTGGTGAAGATATAATTGACATTACACAATATCAAAAAGATTTTGATTTCAAATTGTTTGAAGAAAGTTTAATAAAAAATTTATGAGAATTAAATAAAACTATAGTAGCTATATATGCAAAAAAAAGCATAGAAATATTACAAGAGGGCGAAGAAAATCAACAAGTATCGATAGAAACAACAAACAAACTTGAATGAAATGGTATTATATTGACAAATGATTGATACATTTTAACAAACAAACATGTTGTACAAGATATAAACGCAGAATATAAAATAATATTAAATTATCAAGAATTTCCTGTAGATAAAATACGATATGATGATTGACTAGATTTAGCAATAATAAAAATAAAAGTAAAAGAAAATTTAATTCCATCAAAAATAAGAAAAATACAAGAAAAGAATAAAATATGACAAATAGTTTTTGCATTAAAAAAAGATCCTGACATAGATGAAACTATCACAAAAATGTGAATTATAAATTCATTGAATCAAAAATTTAAAATTTCCAACAATAACATCTATGTATGATTAATAAAAACAAGTACTGCTATAGAACCATGATTTAGCTGATGACCTCTGGTAAATTTAAATTGAGAAGTAATATGAATAAATACAGCTATAGATAATATAGAATATGGAGCTTCTTATTCATTACCAATCAGCCAAGAATTTATAAATCAAACAATAGCTAGCATCAAAGAAAGTTGAAAAATATTAAGACCAACAATATGAATAAAATATGAACATCATCCAATGTGAATCAAAGTAGTATCAATTGATTCATGATCCAATGCAGAAAAAGCATGATTAGAAATAAACGATATTATATTTAGCATAAATAATGTAGATATCAATTATAATAATTTTTTATACCAGCTTTATACATATAAAGCAAACAAACAGGTAATATTTAATATACAAAAATGAAACAACAAACACGAAGTACAAATAACTTTATGAACTAATAATTAAAACAATTTTTTCATATTTTCAAAATAAAGTAAAGTATTAATTTAAAAAGATGATAGAAATATTTGTTTTTTATATTAAAATAATATAAAATTCTATTAATAATATTTATTATCAAACAAATAAAACATGACAAGTTATATCCCAGAATATGTAATAGAAGAAGTAGAAGAGCTTAAAGACATTGGAAAATTTGATGAAGCAATGAGAATAATAAACTGAATACTAATTAGCAATCCAAACAATGAAGACGCATTGTTACAAGTTGCAGATATTCAATATAGAAAATGAGAAATCAATAAAGCTAGTAAAGCTATAGATTTTTTGAATTCCAAAAAAAACAACGAAGATCCTCTGGGACTGTACATAAAATGAATTTTAGAAATGGAAAAGAATAATCGAAAAGAAGCAAAGCAATACCTTCAAAAAGCATTAGTACTGACAAATGCAGAAAATCACGAGATATTGAGATGTTATTGATTATGTGAGTACTGGTATGGTAATAGAGAAAAATGAATTAATTTCTTGAGAGACTCTTTTAGTATAAACAACAAGGATGCTGAAGTCATATTTAATTTGATAGAAGTATATATATTAGAACATAAATATGAAAAAGCAAAAAATATGATAAAATATTATCATAAAAACCACAATAATTTAATCACAATAGATAAAGATATATCACATTATGATAATAGGATAAACTTATTTGAAGAGTTTGTAAAAACTCAAAGTATACTAAATTAAAATTTACATAAATTAAAAAATAAAAATGGGAAACAAATCATGAATTGCTCGAGATATAAAAAGAATTATCAAAAAAAGTCTAAGAAGAATTTTGGTAATATCTATCTTCTTATCTTTTTTATTCTATTTATTTAATTTATTTTCCGGATTAAGTTTTAAAATAGAAAATATCAGTAATATTATAACAAATAAAGTTGGTATATACTTTTATATACAGGACTCCAATAAAACTGCAGATGAAATATTTAAAAGAATATTAACTATAAAAGAAGAATTAAGTAAAAATTGAATAAAATCGGAATTTTCATCAAAAGATGACGCCTTTAACTATCTAGAAAACAAAGTGCCAGATATTACAAAAAATTTTGATAAATTTGGTATAGAAAACCCATTACCATCTACATTATATGTTATGTTCAACAATCAAAAAGAATATAATCATATGAAAGACATAATAGTAAAAAATAAAGACATTATATTAAACATAAAAGACATAGATCAGTGAGCGACATTAGTTCAACAAGAAAATAGATCTTTGAGAATACTAAAAATCATGAACACAATAAAAATAAGTTTCTATTTTATTGTTACTATGCTTTGAATCATTATAATCTTTTTTACTCAACACTTATTAAGACACTTTTTCAATAATTTTTATGAAGAGATTGAAATCAAAAAATTATTGTGAGCAAAATATCAAGATGTAAACGGGTGATTTTTGATAATATTATTGTCTTGTATAACTTTAGGTTTTATATTATGATTCATCTTAACTTGTATTACATTTAATATATTAAATCATAACCTTGTAGCAATAAATGTAGATATAAATTTATGTAGCATAATACCAAAATTACTAATTTCATATATTGCATTTTGTATAATATGAATATGACTTGGATACAGAATGCTAAAAGAAATGGAAAAAAAGTTTTAATAAAAAAAATATTTTAAAAAAACTCCAATGATTAGTTAATTATTGGAGTTTTTATATGATGAAATATTTATTATTTTCCAGAATATTCTACTAATATACCAGGTCACATTGAAGATGATATCACTACCTTTTTTACCAATTTACCTTTTACTCCAGCTGGTTTGTTTTCATCCAACACAGATAAAAGAGATTGAATATTATCAACCAATTTTTCATTATCAAATGATATTTTTCCAACTGGCACATGTACATTACCAGTTTTGTCTAATTTATACTCTATCTTTCATTTTTTAAATTCTTCTACTGTTTTTGCTAAGTCATTTGTAACAGTTCCAGCTTTTGGACTTGGCATAAGACCTTTTGGTCAAAGTTGTTTTGCAACAGGAGCTAAGTCTCTAATACTGTCTGGAGTTGTTACCAAAACATCAAAATCCAATTTACCGTTTTTTATATCATTTAACAAATCTGAAGTACCAAAAACATCTGCTCAAGATTTTTTAGCTTCATCAAGTCTCTCATCAGACACAAATACAGCTACTTTTTTAGTTTTTCAAGTACCATGAGGCAATAAAGTAGTACCTCTAAGCATTTGATCATTGTACTTTGGATTTGCATTTGTTTTTACAGCCAATTCTACAGTAGCATCAAATTTAACATTTGATGTTTTTTTAACTAAATCTACAGCTTCACTTACAGAATAAGCCTTTCATTTTACAATCATAGCAGCTGAAGCTACATACTTTTTTCATTTTTTAGACATTTTTACATAATTTAATTTATAAAAGTGGTATTAACGGTACAAACCTCCCACATTACTTAGTCCAAAAGTTCATCAAGTTATAAAGTCAAAAGTAAAAAAAACTTCCAACTCGATAACTTTTAACTTGATAACTTTATAACTAATTAACAATCTCTACTCACATATTTTTAGCAGTACCTGATATTACTTTTATTCAAGCTTCCATATCAGCTGCATTTAAATCATCTTTTTTCATTTCATAAATTTCTTCTAAATCAGCTCTAGTTAATTTACCAGCTAATTTAGCTTTATTTGGTTCTCATGATCATTTTTTTTCTTTTAACTTCCATAATATTAAGTTTGAAGTAACAGGGTGTCATAATTCCAATTTAAAAGTTCTATCAGCGTAAACTGTTAATTTACATTTTACTTTTACATCAAAACCTCAAAATTTTTGCATCAATTCTTGAGTTTTGTCGTTAAATTCTTTTGTGAACTGACCAATATTAACTCAGTTTGCTCACAACATAGGTCATAGTGGAGGTGCAGGTTGAGCTTTTCCAGCTACGACTTCTAAGTTCAAAATTCTTTGTACTTTTGCCATCGTTTCTAATAAATAAATAAAGATTTTAAATAAGGTTTTACCTGATGATATATCTCATAATCAATAGCTAACAACCATGATTGATTATTGATATCCAACAAGAACAAAACTTTTTTATTTTTGTACTCAGGTATATTTATAAATGTAATTTTATCACCAAATAATGTATTTGATATTAATTCTTGATCAGTATTCATCACATAAAGACTTCACTTTAACTTTCTAGCTATATCAGAAAAGTCATATTTATAATTTCACATATTCAGATAATATATTCTTTTTGTATCTATCAAAGCATAAGAATAAGATATTCATAATTTATCCACAAAATCCAATTCTCAATAATATGTTTTTGTACCAGATAGTATAATCATGTTTTCTAATTCATCTCAAGTTCTTTGTGTATTTTTGGTAATGCTAAACACTCATGTATTAGAACTTCAAGTCACAATATAATTATTTCAAGTCACAATTAATCCAGTCATATTTTGGCTTTCAATATTTAATCAAGTATTCATCCCAGTATATAATCAATATTGCTCACTATCTTCGTTTAAATAATAATCCATATCAGTAATTAATATGTCTCATGTGTTTTGTAAGTTGTCACTAACTAAATCCATTTTCCATAGATCTCATTTGGCATAATACAAGACAACATAAACCAAAATCAAAGAAAGACAAAGAACAATAACTGACCACCTAATAGTTTGTGATTCAAAATGATATTTATGATTCATTTTGTTATATTTTTTTTAATTAAATATTTATATTTAGCTAATCAATTCAATTTTGTCTGCGTCAACAGCCACTGGAGTCAATCTGCCAAGCATTTCTATATTTACAACCACAGTTCATTTGTTGTGATCTATATTTTTTATATTTCATTTCATTCATTTAAAATCTCAAGCTTTTAATACCACAACGTCTCATTCTTTGTATGGTATTTGCAAATCTGATCTTTCTTCTGATTTTTTGATATGATTTATAATATCTTCGTATTCTTGATCACTTAAAGGAACTGGGCGAGTTTCAGCACCCACAATCAATCTAACCCCAGGCGTATTTCTAATAATATACCATATTTTATCATTCATTTTAGATTTTATGAATACATAACCCGGGTATAATTTTCTCTGTTTTGTAATTTTTTCTCATTTTTTCATAGAATATTCATTGACGATAGGAGATAGGTAGTCTACAACATCTTCTGAAAGTCATTGTTTTTGAACTCTTTCTCTCATATTTTCAATAACTAATTGTTCTTGTCCAGAAACCACACTCAAAACATACCACTTAAATGTATCATCATGTATTTGTTTTCTAATTTCAACAATATTTTGTTCTTGAGCCATTATTTTGTTTTATGTTATAAAATTACACAAATCTATTGGATTGGCTTTAACCAATTATAGAATAAAATAAATTATATATTGCAGTAAACACTGTGTCTGCAAAAACAAAATATAATCCAGCCAATATAACCATAATAAAAATAGCAATAGTTAAATTGATATACATTTTTTTGTCAGGATGTTTTAAACCTTTTACAGTATCTAAACTGTCATAAATAAATTTCATCATTTTGATTTTATTTTTTTATAATAAAAAAAAAGTTTCACAGGAAATTTTGTAATGATTACAACACATATTTCAAGAGAAAGTTCATACTTAGTTAAAAGTATAAAGTTATTAAGTTAAAAGTTGCAAGGGCTACAAGGTTGCAAAGTTGCAAGGGTTACAAAGGCCATGCTCTTTGAAACCTGTTGTAACCCGTTGCAACCTTTGAAATTTAATAAACAAGACATCCAAAACCACTAGTACTTTTCTTGTCTGTAGAAATATCTCCAGTATTTAAATATCATACAAAATTTATATCTTTATTTATTTTTTTTGAGAGCAATAAAAAAATCTCTATCAAAAACAAATCTTTGTTTTGAGAGATAAATTCTAAATCCAATATTTGTGAATCTAGTTGCTTGCAAATTTTCATCTCTTTGTCTGTATTAAGATCAGACACAAACAACAAATTAGCATATTCTTGTATTTTTTTCAATAAATTAATTGTTTTCACTTTTGACACATCAGCTCAAATTTCCACAAAAACAACATTTTTGTAGTCAGATATTATTCTAAGAAAGGGGAGTTCTGAATCAATCCAATCAAATTTATGAGCTACTATATCTACCATGTTACTATTTTCCAATATATTCAAAACATCAATAGATTTTCATCGTTTTCTACCCATAAAAAGTTCTCAAAAATCTCATAATACTGTAATCTTATTGCTAACTGCTCATTCTCAAACAAGAACTAAAGTTTCATTTTTTTTCAACAATCAATATCATAAAGCTTTTAAAGTACCAGTATATATATGATGACCGTCAGGTATAAGTCATATACAAAAATCTTTTTTTTTCATTTTTCAAAAAAAATCTTTGGCTCAAACCAAATAAGAAGTAATTGCTTGTAATATCATATGATAGTCTAAACTCTTCTCCATCTAAATTAATAGTATAAAGTTTATCAAGTTATCAAGTTAGAAAGTTTTCAAGTTATCAAGTTTTACTTACCAACTTTATACTTTTTAACTTTATACTTTTTAACTTTCTAACTAACTTATTCCTGCTTTGTCCTCATTATATCCAACACAAATCTATCAGCTAATCTATAACGCTTGTTCCATTCATCCAAAGACATAAAAACCACATTTACCACTTCTATAAAATATCATCTAAATATATCACTAATAGATTCTTTGATCTTGTCTATTTGAGGTTTTTCCAAGTTTTTGTATATCACTACCAAATCCATATCTAAATTTATTCCAAAACTTTTCCCAAAAAAATATTTTTCTATCATAAATTCATATGTGGTAAACAAATCAATCAATTCTCATTTGAGACCGTAATAAAACATTTCTTTCAAAAGTTTTGCTATTTCAGGCCTAATAGTAATAGACCAACCAGTTCATTCTTTATTTATATCAATAGCATTGGCTAGTTTTAGAGAATCTACTTGTTTTTTGATCGCTGGGAAAGTCCATTCAAGCTCACTTTCCAAAGCTCTCATAGACACTCATTGCCTCCTAAACAATAAATATTTGAGTATATCTACTTTTGTCTTACTTCCAAAGAGTTTTTCTAGATTCATATTATTTTGAGTATATAAACTATTTACAAAATAGTAATTCGACAGCAAAATACAAGATTAATTGATAATTGATAATGGATAATGGATTAAACTAATTGA
>CAZSQL010000003.1:0-69728 GCA_964609035.1 uncultured Candidatus Peribacteria bacterium | reverse complement strand
TTCAAACTCATCAGAATCATCTTGCTGACATTTTGGGCATTTTTTGCTAAATGGCTCTTCTAGTTTGATTGCATTTAAGATCATGTCTTGGATATCTATATTTTCATTTTTGTCGATTAAGTATGTTTCGTCATCTGACTCTTCTTTTGGGTCTATTTTTGTTTGAAATTTGGCTTGATACTCGGGTATCAAAATTTCTCTATTGTAGATAGTTGTACATTTGTCACATGGTTCTACTATAGTGCAATTTAAATCTTCTAGAGTAGTCAATAATGAATCCTCATCAAACGATTGAATGATAATTTTTCAATTTATTCCATTTGGTCATAAGTTTTCTAATGACTCTAATTTTTCATTTTCAAAGACGATTTCATCTCTTTTTCATGCAGATAGCAACAAATCTCACACATTGATTTGAAATTTTGATTTTTTCATTGGATTTAGTTTGGAAATTAATATAAGTAAAATATTAAGCATAATGCTTATATATAATATATCATTTTGTAAACAATTTTCAATGAAAATTATGAAAGATATTAAACAATTCAAAATTAAAGAATTAAAAAATTTCAAAGAGACTTTTGATAAATTATCAGAACATATTTTTGATGACAAAAAAGTTTTGATTGCTGTGAGTGGTGGTCCAGACAGCATGTTTTTAAGTGTGTTGATTTACAATTTCTTTATCCAAAATAAATTGGATCTAGATAATTTGTTTTTTGTACATTGCAATCACAATACAAGAGAGGAGACAGATTCAGAGCAGAAGTTTGTAGAGGAGTTTCTAACTGGGTTGCAAGTTACAAGTTGTAAGTTGCAAAAAGTGAGTCAAGAACAAACAGAAAGTAGTTTAAGGCAATGGAGGTATGGAGAATTTCAGAAAATTATTGATCAAAATCATATTGATTTTATTATGACAGGCCACAATTTGACTGATCGTATAGAGTCTAGTTTTATGAATATGTTTCGTGGTGCTGGATTAAATTGATTTTTGGCTATGAGGTTTGTGGATAGCAATTCCTTGTTACAAGATGTCAAAATTATTAGACCATTATTGGATTATACCAAAAAAGAAGTAGAGGAGTTTTGCGATAAATTTAAGATTCCTTTTGTGGTGGACAAGACAAATTTAAGTGCAGAAACTAGTTTGAGAAACAAGATAAGGCTTGAGTTATTTCCTCAATTTCAGAAATTATCTCATAGAGAGGATTCTTTTTTTGAAAGTATGAAAAAAATCTATCTTGAAATGGAAGAGAAAGAAAATATTGAAGATATTTGAAAATTAATCGAGATCAGAAGATCTGATTATTGGAATTGTGATTTTGCATTTTTGCGAAATATACCTTTGTCTTTTGTTTCTAGTGAATTATTATTGAAAATTTTGAAGAAATTTAATTTATCTAGCAATATTTCCAAAAATACTTTGGATGAATTAATGGATTTTTTTACCAGTGCAAAGCAGGGATATAAGTACATTAATTGAATATATTTTTTCTTGTCTCATGGTAAGATTTATATTATCAAAGCAAAGAAAGATTTTTGGGAAAAGTATATTGAAAAAAGTTTTATTATTGATAAATTGTGAGAGTGTGAAATTGGTAAAGAATCTGTCGATATTCAAGATAGAAAGTTTATTGGACTTGAGATTAGATATCCTAAAATGGGAGATAAAATTAGCTCTAAGTCTTGGAGTAAATATTGTATCAACAATAAAATCCCTATTTTTTGGAGAAATTTTGTGCCAGTAATTGTAGATTGAAAAAATATTTTGAAGCACTTTTATTTTTGATAGATTACAAATGTATGAGTTTTGGAATAATTTAGTTTGATATATTGATAATATTTTTTGATTGTGATTGATTAATTCTCAATTGATTTTGATAATGATACTTGTTTTAGTCTTTGTTTTGATTTTTGGATCAATATTTATCAAATTATTGAAGTGAAAACTACTAAAAAATAAACAAAAATTAATTTATGAGTATGATAATATTTTTTATATTGTTTCATGATACAATTATCAGACTTGAACAAGTGATTCTTTGAAAATTATCAATAAAATTTTTGAAAACAAAAATCCATCTTATATATCAAATCATAAGCTAATAGTAAATGCTATAAAAGAAATTGAGATAGATTTTTGAAAAAAAATAATACCAAGTGAAAATTGGTTGAAGATCAAAAAATTTGCAAAAAAAATAAAGCTTTGCTCCTTTTTGGCAAAACTTTTAAAAGTTATAATAATGTTGGTTATAATATTGTTTGTAGTGTGAATATACTATGTGAAATACTAATTTTCTGGCTTTCTTTTTTCTGCTAACTTACTTTCCCATTTATCCAGTCATGTAGTGATTTGATTTGAATCTACTTTTTTTTGTCATGGTTTGGAAATTGCAGAAGTCAGTGCTGCTTGTCATGGTTTCATGTTTTGTGTGATAGGATTGTCTATAGTTTTTTTTATTTCTTGTTGTTTGTCTTGGTTCATTTTTGATTTTTTTGTATTTAAATGTATTACTTAGCTTATAATAAAAGTATTTATTAAAGTCAAGTTTATCTTGATTTTTTTTGTTTGTTTTGTATAATTTGTACTTGCTAAAAAAAGTCTAACAAAAAAAATTAAAAAATGAACGAACAATTAAAGGGTGTGCAACCATTTTATGTTGAAGTGGTTGATAAAAAAGATGGAAAAATTATCGTACAAATGCCTGAAAGTTTATTTTTGGGTGGAAATAAGATGTGTTTAGATTGCTGTAGTAAAAGACTGCTAGTAGATCCAGGGAAAAATTCTCAACATAACATTAGGAGAGATGTGAGGGCAATGTTGAGACAAGAAGGTATTGTTGTAACTTTTAAACAGCAAGAAAAAACAATTTTAATAAGATAATTTCTTAAAAGGTAGTCAATTTTATTGACTATCTTTTATTTTTCTTTTATTTTTCTCTTGATAATTTTTTGATAAATATTAAATACAAATTAGTTGTTTTATATTGATTTTTAAAAAATGAAAAAATTTAATATATTTTTGTCTTTGTTTGCTTGTGTATTGTTTTTTTCTTATACTATTGCACAAGTTAATTTAAATCCTATCTATAGTTCTGAGAGATTCCAACCATCAGACAAATTTCATGCATGATGTGAAAATCAATTGGATGTCGTTTTTTCTTTAAATTATTCAAATGTGGTTTGAGTAAATGCAATATTGGAATACAATTGAAATGAAGTTGAAATATTAAAAGTTTTGCCAGAATGAGAAAAAGAAAATAACTTAACTTATGTTGTTGAGGAAAATAAAATTATTTTCAATAAACTAAAAACTCAAGACTCTGGTTTACAAAAAGTTGTTTTTAAATTGTTTTTTAAGGTTGAGTCTAGCTTGATATCTACTAGTCTTAGATTTTCTACTGGAAGCTATGTTTTGGATACAAAAAGTAATATGGTAGAGTTAAATAAATCTTATGATTTTATGTTTGCAAAAGTACCTGAATGTGAACCAGATATTATAGCCCCTACTGTTGAATTATTGTTCCCAATTTTAAAAACTGGAGAGTATGTAGCTTTGGATTCTCACTTTATTTTTGATATTTATGATTTATGAAAATGAATCAATAAAGACAAAATTTATTTTACTATAGATGATATAAAATACGATTTATCAAATATAGAGCATGAATGGAGTGGAAATAATTTGACAATATATCCAGATAACCGATTGCCATTGGGTTCTGAGATATTATTAAATATTGAGGTGCATGACAAACAAGTTTATGGAAAGTCAAATATAACAAACAAAGATTTTGTTTTTTATACATCTACTGGGTTAAATCTTTTGAATGAAATAGATCCGGTTCAATTTAGAAAACTTGTAAATAAGGAAAAATATTATCAATGATCTAAAGCTGAATGTGATTGGCTCAAAGAAAATTATCTATTGGCTGAGCAAGATGTAAAAAATATTATATTGTCTATAAATAAAAGACTTAGTTGTAGCGATTTAGCTTGATTGGATGATACTGTTGTTGAAAAAAAAGTTGAAGAAAAAGTGTGATTTTCTGTTTTTGCTGTTTTAGGATGGTTGTTGTTTGGTTTGATGTCTTTTATATTGATATTTAGGTGGTTGTCTGTGGACCATAAGAAATAGTACTAAAGTTATCAAGTTGAAAGTTATAAGGTTTGTTGTAGGGGCGATTAGTAATCGCCCTTACAACAAATAATGTATTTTGTAGGGAACGGTCGCGACCGTTCCTTACATTTTTATTATATTTTTTTCCAAAGAGTATAATTTAATAAAATAAAACGAGGTAGGGGCGATTATTAATCGCCCTTACGACAAAAAGTTTTTTTTATGTAGGGAACGCTCCTGCCTTTGCCGGCAGGCAGGCGCGAGCGTTCCCTACAAATCAAGATGTTTTTAATATAAAAAAATGATGTGGGCGCGAATTCGCCAACCAAAGGATTGGTAAAAATTCGTGCCTGCAAGACAAGAGTAAAAATAGTCGATAAAATGTAGGCGTTAGTTCAGATTGTTTCGCAGGTTTCCCAAAGTGTCGTGAACTCCTTACGTTCGCGCAATGACAACGTGTATGCAATAGGAGGTGGACTAAATAAAATCTTTCTTTGCTGGTGTATGCAGTTCGTCAAATCGGAAAGCCATAAAATAGGGGCGATTACTAATCGCCCTTACAATTTATAAAAAATTATTTTTTTGTCAAAAAAAGTCTTGATTTTTGTTTTGTAAAAAATATTTTTGACAATGAACTTTGATATTTTATACTTAAATGAATAACAAGATGGTACGAATGACAAAAACATTTACAAATGTATGATTGGATGGTTACGAAATTTTGGTAGAAGCGGATTGCAATAGATCTTTGCCTGGTATAGAGATTATTTGACTCCCAGATGCTGCTATCAAAGAATCTAAAGAAAGACTTAGAGCGACTTTTCGCAATGTTGGCATACTATTGCCAAACAAAAGGTTTGTTTTAAATTTAGCGCCATCAGATATTAGAAAAGTAGGCACATCATTCGATCTTTCTATGGCTGTAGCTATATTGGTGTTGCTACATGAATGAAGTATAAATCATAAAAAAGATTTACAAAAATATTTATTTTTTGGAGAATTGTGACTGGATGGTAAGATCAAAAGAGTAAACTGACTTCTTCCATCCGTGATTTCTGCTATCAAAAAATGATACAAAGATTTCTTTGTACCTAGTGAAAATCTTTATGAATTAGAGTACATATCGGGGATAAATATATATCCATTGGATAGTTTTGATCAATTGGTATGATATTTTATTGATTGATTAGATTTAAATTGTATTTCAGAATCCAAAGATGTAGAGAAATTATATGATATCAAATTTGATTTTGATGTAGATTTTGAACATATCAAATGACATATTTTAGCAAAGAGAGCACTCTCCATCGCTGCTGCTGGTTTGCATAACTTACTGATGGTATGAGCTCCAGGGAGTGGAAAGACTATGCTTAGTAAAGCACTTAAGAGTGTTTTGCCACCATTGTGATTTCAAGAAATTTTGGAAGTGTCTCAAATTTATTCTGTAGTAGGTAAACTAAACAAAGAACATCCATTGATTGTACAAAGACCTTTTAGGCAAGTACATCATACAGCATCCAAAATTTCTATAGTCTGATGATGATCCAATCTTACTCCATGAGAGGTGAGTATGGCACACAAGTGAGTTTTGTTTTTTGATGAAATTACAGAATTTCCTAGAGAGACATTGGAAGTCCTCAGGCAGCCACTTGAGGACAAAAATATTAGTATTTCTAGAGTATCTGGTAGTGTAAATTATCCGGCTAATTTTATGTTTGTAGCTAGTATGAATCCTTGTAAATGTGGTTATTACAAAGATCCAGAAAGAGCTTGTACTTGTAGCATAAATGATGTAAAAAATTATCAAAGTAAAATTTCTGGCCCTTTGATGGATAGGATAGATATGATATTGGAAATACCTAGAGAAAATATAGACAAACTTTTGGACAATATAAAATGAGAGAGCAGTCAGTCCATTAGAGACAAGATTATCAAAGCTTGGCATATACAAAAACAAAGGTTTGCTGGTACAAATATTGTTTCTAATTCTGATATGGGTAGCAATGATATAGATAAATATATCCCCTTGTCAGATGAAATCAAAGAATTCCTTACCAATGCTTCTGAAAAATTAGTTTTGTCACCAAGAGTGGTTCATAGAATTATAAAGCTTGCTAGGACTATAGCTGATATGGAGTGAGTAGAAAATTTAGAAATCAAACATTTGGCTGAAGCTATGCAGTATAGAAGTAAGAGTATGTTTGTTGATAATTAATTGATAATTGATAGTTGATAATTGATAATTGATAATTGATAATTGATAGTTGATAACTTTTATATATTTTAGTTGAATTTTTGATGGGGAATATAATTAAGGAAAAGTCTTTAGAATTTTGAATAAAGATTAGTAAATTTTATTTAAATTTAAAAGATAAAAAATATTTTGAAATAGCATCTCAGTTGTTTAGAAGTGGTACAAGTGTTTGAGCTAACATTTCAGAGGCACAACAAGCAGTAAGTAGAAAAGATTTTTTAAATAAAATATGAATCTCCCTGAAAGAGGCACAAGAAACAGAATATTGGTTGGAGATTTTAGATAAATGATTTAAAGAAAATGTTTTTGATTTGCAAAATGATTGTCAGGAAATTATCAAGATTTTGGTTGTTATAGTAAAAAATACCAAAAACAATGGAATATAATTATCAATTATCCACTTTCAATTGTCCATTACTTTAAACTGCAATTGGAGCCTTGATAGGTGGGTGTGGATCGTATCATTCTATAGTGAAATCTTCGTACTTGAAATCAAAAATATTTTTTATATCAGGATTTATTTTCATAGTTGGCAGAGCTCTTGGTTCTCTAGATAATTGTTCTTTTACTTGATCAAAATGATTGTGATATATATGAACATCACCAAATGTATGAATAAACTCTCCCAATTCTAATCAACTTACTTGTGCTATCATCATAGTAAATAGAGCATAAGATGCTATATTAAAGGGTACACCCAAAAAGACATCTGCACTTCTCTGATATAATTGGCATGATAATTTATTGTTCATTACGTGAAATTGGAAAAGTGTGTGACATGGAGGAGGAGCGAAGTCATGACTATGAATTAATTCTTCTATTTCTCCTGCATTCCATCATGATATAATTATTCTTCTAGAACTCCTGTCATTTTTTAGCATATTTATAATATTTTGTACTTGGTCAAAACTTTTTCCGCTTTTTGTTTCCCAAGCTCTCCATTGTTTTCAGTATACTGGACCAAGTTCTCATCGTTTTTCTGCAAAATCATTATCATTTTTTATATTTTCTACAAATTCTTTTAGAGCATTGTGTCGTTCATCTGAATATCTTTCTCGTTTGTTTTCCAAATTATTATGTTTGAGATATTTGGTAAAAGCTCGTTCATTTCGTATTCATACTCAATTATCTACTAAATATTTTATATTGGTTGATCATTTTATAAACCACAATAATTCATGAATTATAGCTTTTAAAAAAACCTTTTTGGTAGTTAAAAGTGGAAATCACTTATTTAAATCATATCTTACCTGTGCTCAAAATATACTTCTTGTACCTACTCATGTTCTCTCTTCTCTATCGGTACCGTTGTCCATAATGTGTTTTAGTAAATCTAAGTACGCTTTCATAATATTTTAGTTACAAGTTAAAAAGTTTTCAAGTAATAAAGTTTTAAAGTTAAAAGTTGCAACATAAAACTTGATAACTTTATACTTTCTAACTTTACACTATATATTTATAATAAACTAAATCCAAAAATCCATATTATTTAATATTTTTATAAAAATGTGATAACCATTGTATATCAGAAAAATCATTTTTGTCAAACTTTTTAACATTTTTTCAAGATTTTTGTTGATTTAATGTTGAAAAAGCTATTAAAAAATGCATACATTTTGTTATAGTCTTGTAAATTATTTATTTATAAAACAAATTTTGTTATGAAAAAACTAATTAGCTTTGTTTTGTGAGCGTTTTTTGCTCTTAGTATATTTGGGTTTTCTTTTTCTGATAGTGTATTAGATTATATAAATAATATATGACAAAATATTTTGTTTGGTTACAAGCCAGCTACTGACAAGATATCTGTAGATTCTATTACTAGTACATCTATTACAATAAAATCTCCGGTATTGAAAGATGAATTTAATGATACAATAAGGCATTATACATTGATGTATGGTCCAAATACCTTATCTCAAATTGTTGCTGATCCTACATTGATTTCAAATACAAAAGAAAAAGTTTTTTCAAATCTTAATCTAGCTGGACAGACTAATTTTACAATGAATCTAACTACTACTGATACGTTAAATCCTAATACAATATATTATGTTATGTCTATTCCCAAAGATTCTGTTTGAACTTTGTGAGAAGTGTCAAACGAATTATGTTTTAGATTGAGTGATCAATTACATTGAGAATGAGATGATTGTGTTAATTGAGTAAATCTTCATTCTGCTTGAGCTGATATGAGTTTAGCAAATATATCACATACTTTAAATTGAAACAATGTGACATTGAGATGGATTTCTTTAAATGGTAGTAATTCTATTGATATATTTTTGTGGAATGAAAGCTTGTGAAATTTTAGTAAACTAGCTACTGTAAATATGTCAGCAGAATCTTATTCTTTTGCTTTGACTAGAAATGGTGAACACATTGTTAAATTTATACCAAATAATGAATGAAAAGAAATAAATTATACATTTAATGCTGTTTGAATAACAGATGCTGTAGATCCAACATCAACATCTACAGCCACCTCTACTACTGTGACTCCAGTTGTTGTTTGACCAAAAGAAAATGTGATAGCTATACTTGTATGAACTATTATATTATATTTGGCTTACAAAATTGTTAGAAGAAAAGCCTAAATATGCAATAAAAAAATGTTCATAAATAATAAAGGCACTTTATGGTGTCTTTTTTTTGACAGAAAAAAAAATATTTTTATAATGTTTTATGTAGTTTTATTTTTTTACAATTAAATTAATGGATTCAATTAATCATAATATAGACGAAATTATTCATAAACTAGATAAAAATAATGAAAAATTTTGGGAAATAAAATTAGTGCATGCTAGTGGACATGGATGACAAAATATTAATCATGGGAATTCAAAAGCTCAATTAACTTTTGATATTAATAAATTTTTTGAGACATTTGAAATACATGATAGTAAATGGGATAAATTTGTGGAAGTCTTTGGTCCTAGTAAAATACATCACGATAATTCTATGGTTATCTTGGAAAATCAGGAAACAAGACATGCTCAAAAAAATAAAGAGAAAGTCTTGAGTCATTTAAAATCACTATTACGTGAAGTTTTAGAAGAGGAAACAGAAAGAATAAGTAAAGAAATTCCGGAGAAAATGGAGAAAAATATAAAGAAAGCACAAAAAAAAAGATTAAAAAATAAAAAATTTCATTCTGAGAAAAAAAAGAATAGAAATTTTAATAGTGATATAATAGAGTAGTTTATTTATACAGAAATATACTTTTTTTGTTTTTAGTATTTTTTACGTAATCAAATTCTTTGTGTTTTGTGAATTGGAATGAGTTTGATATTATGATACTATTTTTATCTTTGTTTTTTCGTAATCGATCTTCTATTTTTGCTAATTGGCTAGGTCGTAGGTACACATATATATAGTCATATCATTTTAGGCTTGCGTTTAAGAAATTGTTTTGATGTAATTTTATGTTTTTGTATCAAAATAGTTTATTTATTATTTTTCATATTATTATGGCATATGGATTTATATCATAGCCTGTGCAATATTTTGTATCAAAGTTTTTATAAAAAAATCTAAGTGCTTTACCATCTCCACATCACAAATCCAATATTGTTGCTCATTTTTTTATTTTTAATTTTTTCATCAACTCTAGGTGTCTTTTGAATGTCCCAACGTATGGGGCTGTTTTTGATGGCATAAAAAGTGATTTAAACATAAATGTTAAAAAAATCCCAACTAATACAATTGTTATCAAAAGAATTGTAAGGCTTAATATTATTTTAAACATCTTTTTGTGGTTTGTAAAACATTTTTAATCTAATCCTTTTAAGTTTTAAATCAAGACAAGATACAGTTTACAGTGTAAAGTGAACAATTTACAGTTTAGAGTTCAGGGTTTATAATTCAGAGTTTACTAATTACAAATAAACCGATTATTAATACACTACTTCCTAATTTTCCCCCATTTCTGATAACTAATTGTTTTCAAAAATAGATAAAAAAGATAATATGTAAATATTTTTATGATATTATTGTTGTTTAGTCTGTATTTGATTTGTCAAAATTTGTTATTTTTTTAGTAAAAATAAATTTTAGGGTTATAATTGAGTTAGTAAAAAAGTTGGAAAGTTCATCAAGTTATAAAATTATTTAACTTTATTAACTTTAAAACATTTAACTTTAAACTTATTTTAACTTATAGCCCTATAAAAAATGAACAACCTAAACTCTCTTTCTTCTCAATCAATTAATAAGATTAATGTTTTGATTGATAAAATTAATGCTACTTGTGATGCATTGATATCTGCTCTTGAAGTAAATTCTGAAAAAGTTTCTAGTTACAATATGACTATTGTAGATAGGATGAACATGAACTCAGAATTTATAGACTTAGTTACAAAAAACATAATTTCTATGAAAACACACCTTTCTGAATTAAAAGATGGTATAAATAGTACTATAATTTCTGATACTTTAGATTTGGAAAATATTATTTCTGGATTAAGAGAGACTGGAGATAGATTAAATTCTTTGTTGATCAGTGATAATAATTTTAATAATGTTTATAGTATGGCTATTATTGAAATCCAAAATATGATTGAAAATGTTTTAGAGGAGATCAATGTTGGAGAAATGGTGCTTAGGTAGTATAAAGTTTAATGTTATGGTAAATTTCTTATACAAAAACTCCCTTGGGCTGAGGGAGTTTTTATGTTATATTTAATATATTTGTAGTGAATTAAATATAGTATTTACATTTATATCTCAATTTTCTGTGTATCATATATAGATTAATTTATCTCACTTTTGAAAACACATAGCATATCTTGTTCATCATGAATCTCATCATTCTTGTCCAAATCATCTATATATTGTGGTTCATTTATTTTCATATATTGATGTTATTTCTCACATTTCTTGATCACAATTTCAATTATTATCTAAATAAAAGATTTCTATATAAAAATCTCATGCATTTAAAACACTATCATATAATTCCTCGTATTTGTAGTTTTGTATTCTAATGTTGGATGAGTTTTCATTTTTTGTGATTTTTTCATTATCTGGATATAAGAAAGAAAATCATATGTTTTTATCTTCAAATTTTCCAAATTTTTTGGGTTTAGTGTCTAGTACTTCATTTTCTATTTTATTTGTGTTTATATCTTCAAATTCTAGTTCGAAATTTTCACTATATTCATCTATATTAAAATCTATTTCTTGATTGTTTTGTAAAGGTTTTTGTGTGCTACAAGCAGATAGTAATATGGTTGCAATTAGTATAGGTAAGAAAATTTTTTTCATTTTATTTTTTGATATTTAAAATATATATATGATGAAATTTTTATATTTCACACAAACAAGCTATACCATCCTTTTCTAATAATTCTATTTTTTGAGATTTTGTAACACCAATAATGTCATCTCAGTATTGTTTAACCAATTCTAAATAATCTTTTGGACCAGAAATTATTAGTGTTTTTAATTCTGCTCACATAGATATTTGTTTTTCTGTTTTAAATTTTCTTACTGATTCTATAATTTCTTTGATTTGTTCAAAATCCTTTATTATCTTTTCTGGTCCTGCTATATCCAATATTTGTGTGGGAAATGAACTTTTGTGTATTGATATTTCTTTTTCGTATTGTTTGAAATAGTTTTGATATACTTCTTCACTTACGTGTGGAAGATAAGATGCAGTCAATTTTAATATGTTAAATAATACGTGGTATAATGTCCATTGTCCTGCTAATTTTTTTTGTTCTCCATTTTCAAATATTTCTGGTTTGTATAATCTAACTTTTACCATTTCCAAGTAGTTATCACAAAAATCTGCCCAGAAAAATTCTTCAAAAGCTATCTTTGCCAAACCATACTCATATTTATCTAGATATTTTGTCATTTTTTGTATAGTTTCGTTTGCTCTAGATATAATTCGCTTGTCTGTGGATAATAAAGTATTAGTATCAAATTCTTGATTTGGATCAAATCATTGATTTAGCATCTGTACAAAATTGGATGCATTTCGTAGTTTGGTTACAAGTTTTTGTCAATTTTTTATTTCGTTTTCTTCAAACAACATATCTTTTCATAACTGTCATCATGCAGCCCAATATCTTATCGCATCAGCTCATCGTTGTTCTATTAAACTTTCTGGATCAAATTTAGCATTTCATTTTGATTTACTAAATTTTTGTCATTTTTCTGCCAACACAAATCATGACATCATAATATTTTGGAAAGGTATTTCTCAATCTCTAAAATAAGAATGTAATGTAGTATAAAGTAGCCGAGTTCTGATAATATCATGAGCTTGAGGTCTTAAGCTCATAGGAAAAAATTTACTTGTATCAAAATTATCTTTTTCAAGTAGATTTTTATTTATAAGTGGTGATAATCAAGATGTGAACCATGTATCTAGAACCAATGTTTCTCATCTTACTTGGTCCTTTGTGTATCAATCTGGTAAATCTGAAGAAGGATCTATTGGTCATTTTTCTAATTGTTCTGAGCTTGGTAATATAATTTCTCCAGTTTCAATATTGTGCCATACAGGAATAGGTATCCCAAATTTTCTATTTCTAGATATATTCCAGTCTCGATGAAGATTTTCGATCCAGTCGTTGGATCTTTTTTTCATAAATTCTGGAAATCGATTCATTTTGTCATTTTGTTTTAACAATATTTCTTTTTTGTCCAATATATTTACAAATCGTTGGTGAACTGGGATAATTTCTACTGGTACTTTTCATCTTTCTGAAATAGATTTAGATTGAGTTATTTTTGTCCTATTTTTTACCACTCCTTTTTGTTCTAAAATTTCCATCATTTTTTCTCTAGCTTCTGATATTTTTAGTCAATCAATTTCTGATAATCAAGTATTTTGCATTTTACCGTATTTGTCGATGCAGATTCTTGGTTGTAAATTGTGTTTTTGAAACCAAAAAACATCTGTTTCATCTCAGTAACTGCAGCACATTACAAGTCATGTTCATTTGTCTATTTTTGCTTTGTCATCTGGTAATAAAGGAACAGTTTCTCACAATGGAGTTGTGATGTTTTGATGAAAATATTTTTGATATCTAGTATCATCTGGATGAGCAAAGACAGCTTTACATGCAGGCAATAGCTCTGGTCTAGTAGTAGCGATATTAAGTTTTGTACCATCTTCTAAAGTAAATTCTATATCATTGAAATACTCTTCAAATTCTTGATCTTCTGTCTCTGCTTGTGCTATAGTAGCTTGAAGTTTTGTACATCGTAAAGCAGGAAATTCTTTGGAAACTATATGTCATTTGTTGTACAATTTTACAAACTCTTGTTGTACTATTTGTTGGGTTTTGAGTTCTATGGTACTATATGTTTTTGTCCAATCTATGGAAAGTCACATAGTTCTCCATAAGTTTTCATATATTTGAACATATTTCTCGTTTACTTCAAGACACTTTTGGATGAAATCTTTTCTTTCCATCTCTTTTATGTTGATTTTTAGGTCTCTTTCTACTAGTTGTTCTGTAGGAATTCCATTGTTATCAAAACCCATAGGATAATATACATTAAAGCCTTTCATCCTTTTGTATCTAGCAATAATTTCAGCTTGGGTATATGATGAGATATGTCAGATATGTAGTTTTCCACTCACTGTAGGTGGAGGAGTGTCAATACTAAAAATTTCTTTGTCGGAATTTAAATCAAAATTATTTATTCTGTTTTGTTCTCGAAAATCTTGTCGTTTTTTTTCTGATTCTTTTGGATTGTACTTATTCATTAATTTTCTTTATTTAAATCTAAAATGGACTTAATCAATAGGATTATTGATATAGATTACTAGCTTTATTTCAAGTTAATGTTTTTGAAGAAACACAGATATTTAGTATTTTTGTTTAAATGTCAAATTGATCTTGAATATTGTTTTTGTTTTATTAGAATATTTAACTGTAAACTTAAAAAAAATAATAAAATGGCAAAAAATGAACAACAAAGAGCTGTAGCTCTTATTAAAGCTTGGGATTTTGAATCTCAAGAAAAAGGTGGATGCTTGTTTAGCTCACCTATTCCAATTAGTTACAAAGGCAACATGTCTTTGGAACAAATTGAAGGATTATTGGACAAAACCGATGATCGGGTAAGACCGATATTTTCCGGTGATCATAAAGCAATTTATTGTTTTGATCCAAATGTGGCTATTGAATTAATTAAAAACGGACATGAATTTTTGCCTGATTTGAGGCAAGAATTCAGAGTTTGTTAATACTTTTATTTGAAGCATCTTTTATTAAACAAATATTTTGTTTGATTTTGGATGCTTTTTTTGATTGACAAAAAGAATGAAATATTTATTAATTATTCATTAACAAAAAAATAAAAAAAATGAAAAAAGAAAAATTTTATTCCTTATTAGGAGTGTTTTTGATTTGTTTGGGTTTCGTAGTGTTCTCTGGTGGAAAACCAGATCCAATAGACCCTAGTATTTTAAATCCTACATGGGAATCTATGTTGGTCGGTCTATTACTTTGTGTGATTGGTTGGCTAATTGGTAAAAAACACTTTAAACATTTTCTGGATGATCCTGATGTTAGGTGAATCTTATACAATCTTATTGAAAGCTACAAATAAACTTATTTCTTGTTTGTAGCTTTTTTCTAGTTTGAAATTTTTTATCAAATCTGTATTCATTTGGTATTTATTAATCATAATTTTCAATGAAAATATTAGATTTGATCTTTCCAAAACAATGTATTTGATGTTCCAAGATATGAGAGTATCTCTGTAAGGACTGTAAAAGACAACTAAAACCTCATATGGAGATTTGTCCTTCTTGTCACAAATATTCCAAAGATTATCAAACTTGTTTAGACTGTAAATCGGCTAGAGAATTTGTTTTAGACTGAATTTTGGTGCCTTTTTCTTATACTGGTTTTCTAAAAAAAATTATTTTAAAACTAAAATATTATCACAAAAGAGATCTTGTTGATTTTTTGATAGATAGGGCAGTATTGGCTATTTATGCTAATAGTTCTTTAAGTGCTAAGATTGGTAAATGAAATGTTGTTGTTTCTTGAATTCCATCGCATTGGTACAGAAACTATTTTGTGAAATGATACAATCAATCATATTTGTTGGCATGAAATCTGGCTAAGAAATTATGATTGGAATACAAAAAATTTTTGAAAAAAAGAAAAAATACTAAATCACAAGCTAGTTTGGATAGAGAGTGAAGATTGAAAAACTTGAAAAATGTTTTTGATTTTAAATGAGATATTTCTTTTTTGGAAAATGTAAAAACTATAATTTTAGTCGATGATATAACTACTACTGGTAGTACAATGAATGAAGTAGCGAAATTGATAAAATTCAAATATCCAAAAATTTCTGTTTGGTGAATTGTTTTGGGGAGAAAGGATAGTTAATTGGGAAGCGGTTTATTGGTTTATTAGTAATTGGTAATTAGTAATTGGTGAACTTTGAACTCTGAACTACAAACTCTGAACTGTAAACTGTAAACTGTACACTATATAAAAAAAGTGCTTAAAAATTTGCATTTTTTTTTGTTTATAAGTATAATTGATTGAATTTTATAAATTAATTTTTTTGATATGCCTACAGAAGAAAATCAAACAACTTTAAATCCAGCTAATTCATCAGGTTTTAGTCCGTCTAATCCTGCTTGAACTCAATCGGATGATCAATCTACAAACCAAAATATTTCTTGAGAAAATCAAAAAATAGATACTTTGGATATAGATTTAAATTTGGATTGATTGGATTTGCCAGTAGAAAAAAATCAAGATTTAATTGTATCTGATTCTTGAGATGATTCTCAAAAAATAGATACTTTGGATTTATGAAATATAAATGTTGGTTCATCTGATAATATAGATGCACAGCAAGGTGAGCTAAATGTAAATGAAGATAAGGTTGATGAAATTCAAAGTGAACCTGATTTTATTGAAAATAAAGACATATCTGAAAATGAAGTAAAATCAGATTTTACAGAAAATAATTTAGTGGAAGATGAAACTAATCCTGTTGAAGATGAAAATGTCACAGAAGATGTTAATATGCAGGATGATTCATTAAATGATTTAAATAAAAGTGATGATAATTTAAATTGAGATTGAGTAGACTTGTCTTCAATAAATCAAGACAATTTCTCTAGGGATTCTCAACAGATTGATTTTTCTGATATCAATTTAGAAAATCAAAATAATGAATTTATTCCTGACCAAGTTGTAGTAGAAAATGATAATGTAGAAAAAGAGAATGATTGGTTGTTGGAAGAAGATAAAAAAGTAGAAGAAATTTTACCAAAACCAGAAAATGTAGTTGAGGAAAATGTTTTACCAAAAGATGGTTCTTTGTTGTTAGATGAAAACAAATTGTCTTCTTTAGACTTACCTTTTGTATCAGATGAATCAAAAGATAAAGAAAATTTGCTTGATCAAAATGTTGAAGCTGCTACAAAAGTTGATGATTTGTCAGATTTATTTTCTGAAGAAGAAAGTGTTCAAGGAAATGAGTCTAAAATCGAAATTCCTGTAGAAGAAGTAAATCAAAATATAAATGTTTTAAATGTAGATGTTCAAGAAAATAGGATTGAAGAAAGTAATTTTCAAGGAAATAATCTAACTGAATGAAGTAATAATATGGAAATTATTAAAAATACAAATGAGCCTGTGGTACAAAATAATCAATGAGAATTGGTCTCTGACACTTGAGATATGGTTGTGGGTAATTCTAATTATATTCCAAATGAAAGTGATTTTGTGCAAGTTCAAAATATCTTAAATTCTGATCAGAAATGAGCAATAGATATATCTTCTTTGGGAAATCCTGAAAATTCTAATAAATTAGACTTATGAGAAGCTGCACAAAATGTTTCTGAAAACAGTCAAAATAATTGAATAAATGTTGATGAAATTATTGCTTGATCAAGTAATGGTATTAATATAGAAGATATTATACAATCTACTCAAATTGAACCAATAAAAATAGAGAATGAAAACAACAAAACAATAGATGCTACTAGTTCTTCTATCCAAACAAGTGATGTTGTAATGCCAGCAGAACAAATGAAAAATAATGTAGTAGAATCGCAAAATAGCAACACGACAACACAAGTTGTGGATGCAACTCAGAATAGTGGTTTGGATATTAATTTGCAAAATATACCAAATAATGTTCAAGTCGTTTCATCTTCTGAATTTTTGAATAAGAAAAATAGTCATTCAGGAATAAAAATTTTTGTTTTGATTGTGTTACTTTTGGTAGGATGATTTATGATTATCAGTAAGATGTATCCAGAAGAAATAAAAGAGATAATGAATGCTATAAAAAATGATAATCAGGCATCTATAGAATATTCTGATAATTCTGATGTTTCTGTAGCTTTGGATGAGACCTGAAATGTCTTAACTGGTGATTTGTATGAAGAAGATGAAGTAGACCCTAACAGTTTGGCATGACAACTTGAGATGGAAAATATATGATCTGGTGATTTTGAAATCCCATTAGAAGAAACAGGTTTTGTAGAGTGACAAACAGGTCATGGCGCAGCAGACTTCAATGCTTTTGAGGATTTGGATAATGTTTTGGAAAATAATGAAACATCTTCTTTAAATATAGACTTATTAGAAAGTCTTAAATGATATTTGGCAAAATGAAATGAATTTAATACTTGGTGAAGGCAAAATAATAATTCTACTGCAATGAAATATTGATTATATATTGCTAATTATGCGGAACAATTTATAAATGATATTGAAAGTGGTAATGAAATAGATAAATCTAAAATTGATTGATATATAGTTAGATTTGATAATTATATAGAAAGATTAAATAATTTACGTAATGAGCAAAATGTTGTAGATTCTTCTGATAATAATTCAACTTATACAGATAATGATTCAGATTCTACTGGTAATACTTTAAGCTCTGCTGAAAGTACTTTACAAAATGGTATATTAGATAATGGTATTGAACAACAAGAAGTTTCAACAGGAACAGAATTCTAGATTTAGCTTATCTATAGAATCTCTTATAGAAAAATTTCTTTATTATTTGGAATATGAAAAAAATAATAGTCCTAAAACTTTGGAAAATTATAGTCTGTGGCTAAATAGATTTGTAAATTATATCTGAGATATAAATGTAACTGAGATTAAATCAATGCATGTGCTTGATTATAGAATGTATTTAAATGGTCTTGGTCTATCAAAAAAAACGATAAATTACCATATAGTGGCGATAAGATCGTTTTTTAAGTTTTGTTTGAAAAATGATATAGATTGCATGTCTCCAGAAAAATTAGAGTTATCTAAAATACCAAACAGAGAAGTAAATTATTTGTTGGAGGATGAGGTGCAAAAAATAATGGAAGCACCTATGAAGAGTGTAAAATGATGAATTCAGAATGTAGAAAATAGTTTAAAGATTAAAAGAGATATTGCTATACTTTGGATGTTATATGGGACTGGGCTTCGTGTTTGAGAGCTTGTGAGTATAAAAAGATCTCAAATAAATGCTGATAGCAAACAATTTTCTGTAGTATGAAAATGATCAAAAATTAGAGCTATATTTATGACAAAACATGCTAGAGAAGCTTTGTTAGAGTATTTAAAAGCTAGATACGATGATTCAGACTATTTATTTGTAAGTTTATCTGGAAATAGTATGTGAAAGCCACTGAGTAGAAATTCAATAGAAGATATAGTTAGAAAATATAAAGATCTAGCGTGAATAAAAAAGAAAGTGACACCACATACACTTCGTCATAGTTTTGCTACTACACTTTTGAAAAAATGAGCAGATATTAGGGCTGTGCAAACTTTATTGGGTCATTCTAGTATAACTACTACACAGATATATACTCATGTAGATGATAAATATTTGAAAGAGGTTCATGATTTATTGGATGAGTAATAAATAATTTAAGGTATATAAAAATATTTATATTGAGGAAAATTTATGATATACGTTGGTTACGAAATTTAATTTTTAATAAGGATATAAATTATGAATGATTTATATATGGAATTACTAATAGATCTACATAAAAATAATAAAAGACAAGGACCTGGTAGTAATGGGACTACTTTGAAGGCTTTAAGTTTTATTGATATACAAGAAGGTAAAACATATAAAATTGCAGATATTGGTTGTGGTTCTGGTTCCCAAACAATTTCACTTGCTAAGGCAATTAATAGTCAAATAACAGCAGTTGATTTATTTCCTGATTTTTTGAATAAGTTGAAACAAGATGCTAAATTAGAAGGATTTGAAAATAAGATAAAAACATTAGAGGCATCTATGGATAAACTTCCTTTTGAAAAAGAACAATTTGATATTATTTGGTCTGAGGGAGCAATTTATAATATGGGCTTTGAGTCTGGAATAAAAAATTGGAAGCAATTTATTAAAAAAGGTTGATATATGGCTTTAAGTGAAATTACATGGCTAACCACAAAAAGAACCAGAGAAATTCAAGAACATTGGAATAATGAATATCCTGAAATTAATACTGCATCAAATAAAATAAAAATCTTAGAAGAAAATTGATTTTCGTTGGTTGGTTATTTTTATTTACCTCAAAGTAATTGGTTTGATAATTATTACCAACCTATAGAAAATAATTTAAATGATTTTTTAAAAAGGCATAATAATTCAAAAATAGCTAGGAATATAGTTGAAGGTGAAAAGAAGGAAATTTACCTTTATAAAAAATACAAAGATTATATAAGTTATGGTTTTTATGTAGTTAAGAAAATTTAAGATACAAAAACTTTTTGAAATAGTATTTGGTAGTTTGCTAAGTTGGTTTGTTTTTGTTTTTAGAAATTATAATACTTATAATTATAATAAAATGATGCCGCAATATTGTAGTACAGGTTTTCCTTTTAGGGGAAGAATACCTTGATTGTGTTAATTTTATATTTTATCTTAGATTTTCAAATTCTTGGAATAATTTAGCAAAGAGTTCTGGCACTATAGCCATTTTTTCTGGTGTATCTACGTATGCGATTCTCATTTGAGTAAGTCATGGATTTGTTTCTCCATTTTTTGTTTTGTAAAATCATGTCATGGGAGATACTAGTAGTGTGTGATTTTTTCAATTAATATCTATTGATCCTTTTTGAGCACAGTATAGTACAAATTCCATAGCATCAAATCAAGGTTTTGCTATGTTTTTTACATCTACTACAGAATATATAGATGCATCTGGAGATGATACTATAATTCATGGTAATTTATCTTTGAATTCAATTGTAAGTTTGTTCATCATATCAAAATAATATTTTCTTTGATCTTGATACCGTTTGTTTAAATCTTCTTTGGATTCATGTGCCAAGGATCAGAAAATATATTGTCCTATAGCATTTGAACACAATCATGCTGTATTTTCGGCAACCGATCTTGTATGAAAATCTTGGTTGTCTGTTATGATTGCGCCTATTCTAAGTCCACAAGCATTCCAAACTTTTGAAGATGTTTCTATACTAATTCTTCTTCACTGTATTCATGGTACTTCATTGTTTGTGATTCATCGGATACTAGATACATCTTCTCATGTATAAAAAAATTCTCTGTATGCTTCATCGCTTATCATCCATAAATCATGTTTTACGCAAAGTTGAGCTATTTGTTTCATTTTTTCTAGATTAAAGTACTGTCATGTAGGATTGTCGTAAGGTATTACTACTATAGCTCATGGTTTTTGTGTTTCAATCACTTTTTCTATTTCAGACATATCTGGCAATGTAAATTGTCCATCGTCTTGTAATTTTCTACTTACAGATATGGTCTTTCTGCCAACTCTTTCTGCCATAGCGACATAGTTTGTGTATGCAGCATCTATGAGAAGTAATGGTTTTTCATCTTTTCCAGCTTCACCACAAACTCATAATATGATCAATTCCATAGCTTGGCTTCATCCATCTGTGATCTGAGAATACAATCATTTTGTATCAAAGCCACTAGATGCAATAATATTTAAAAATGCATCATTTGTCTCTTTTTCTCATACTGTTGCAGTATATTTTACTACTCAATTTTTAAATGGACTGTTTTCGTTTTTCAAATTAAACATTCTTTTTTGCATAGCTGGATGCATTGACAAAGATACGTTTCATATAGCTGTGTTTATTGCTATCGTGTCATCAGCTCTTTTCATAAATTCGATTTGTGCAGTCCTGATTGCAGATGGTTTCCTAGATTGAAAATGTTTTGATAATTCTGGCATGGGTAATAGTTAGAAAGTTAAAAGTTACAAGTTACAAGTTTCAAAGGCTGCAATGTTTCAAAGGCTACAAAGTTTCAAGGGTTGCAAATACCATGTTTTTTGAAACCTATTGTAACCCTTTGAAACCTATTGAAACCTATTGCAAACCTATTGAAACCTTTGTAATCTTTTGTAGCAGTCAATTTTATTATTCTTTTCTAAGTTTGATTAATACTATTTCGCTACTGGTTCATACTCTTATTGGAGCTCATCGATTTCATACTCATTGAGATACGAATGCAGTTTGATTTTCTAGTATATACTTACCATATTTATAGTCATTGAATATTCAAACTATCCAGGATATTGGCACAAACTGTCCTTTGTGTGTATGTCCTGCAAGTTGTAAATCGATATAATAGTCTTTTATCTTTGTTAAATGCTGTGGTTGATGAGATATCAATATATTAAATTTTCAATTATTTTTAATTTCTATTTCGCCCAATATATCATCTAGATTTTTTCATAATCGATAACTTTTATCATCAATCCCAATAATTCAAATATTTTTGAAATTTATTTGTTCATTTCTCAATGTTGTGATTTTTATGTTTTTTAATAAATCTAATATTATATCCTTTTCTCAAAAATTGTCGTGATTTCCTAGTGTAGCAAAAATGGGAATATCTATATTGTTAAACTCTAAAAAAGCTTTCTTGTAATGTTTTTCTGGTGAGTCTACGATATCTCATCATATTAATATAAGATCAGGGTTGATTGTGGATATTTTTTTGACTATATTTTTAATATAATTTTTGTTTTGAAATATATTTATATGCAAGTCACTTATAAAAACTATATCCATATCTTCTTGTATTTTTTCATTTACAATTTCCAAAGTTACAATCTTTTTTTGTGTTCCACTATAAACTCAAAAAATAATTCGCAATAAACAGATAATTATGCTTATATAAAATGGTACTTTATATTTTAAATTTATAATATTTAATATTATGATAACTGGTAGAACAACCCAAATAGCATAAAAAATTCGTACTACTGAAGTGGATACAATATCAACAAATATTCAGCTTAATTGTTTGGTAAACATAATTTATCCAAATAAAAGAAAAATAATCATTGAAAAAATTAATATTTTTTTGAATCATATATTGTATTTAAAAAAATTACTTAAACTTCGTGTGGTTAAAATAAAAATAGAGAAGGTGCTGATTGTCATAAAGATTATGGCTATTATTTTTGCTATGATTGTGTCTCAAAACATATTGATATAATTATATAAATGATGATAAAATACTAAAAAAACAGTTTATTGCAATTAATAAATTATCATAATTTATTGAAAACAATGTTTTTATATTTAACATAATTCTGTTTTATACTTAAATATCTAAAAATGAAAAAATTAGATTTAATTAAATTTTTAAATGAATATTTAAAAATTGGTCAGTATGAGGATACTAGTAAAAATGGATTGCAAGTAGATACCACAAAAAATGATATTAAAAAAATATGATATGCGGTAGATGCAAGTACTTATATTTTTGATAAAGCTGTAAAAGAAAATGTAGATATGGTGATTTGTCATCATGGATTGTTTTGGTGATTTGATCCTATAGTGACATGAGTTCATTATCAGAAATTAAGTAAATTGATAAAAAATGACATATCTTTGTATGCGTGCCATCTTCCTCTGGATGGTCATGAGGAAGTTGGTAACAATATTGTGATGTTAAACAAATTTGTAGAAATCATGAATATAAGTAATTTTGATATTGAACAAAATTGACATGCTTTTTGATTAAAATTTATAGACTGAGTTTTTTTGAAAGATGTTATTGAAATTTATTGTAAAAGCATATGAATAGTGCCAGAAATATATAATTTCTGAAATAAAGAAAAAATTAATTCTGTTTATTTTAGTAGTGGTGGAGGACTTTATAGTGCTAAAGCAACAAAAGAAAAAAAATATGATTTATTGATTACTGGAGAATGAGCTCATTATGAAATAATTTCGGCTAAAGAAATGGGGCAGAGTGTTTTGTTGTGATGACATTATGAAACAGAGGTTTTTGGAGTACAAACATTGGCAGAAAAGTTGAAAAAGGATTTTGGTATAGAAGTAGTTTTTTTAGATGAGAAATATTAAAATGCAAAAACTTCCTACTTTTGTACAGAAATTATGCGATGATAAAAATATAGCAGTACAAAGAATAAAAAATTCTGATAATAATTATATTTGGTGAAATAATGAAATTATTATTAAAAAATATAAGAGAAAAGATAATTATATACATGAATTAGATATATTAAATAGATTACAGTTACTTAATAAAAAATATTTCCCCAAAATTTTATCATCTTATGATGATCAAAAAATAATTATTATGAGTAGGTTGAGTGGTTATTTGTTGGATGATATATGGCACAATATTGATAATAAAGAAAATATTTTTGCACAATTGACAGAAATTTTAAAGAAGATTAATTCCATAAAGCCGTTCACTGATTTTGATTTTTTAAAACATTATAAAAATAGATATAGATATTTGTATAAAAAGGCCAGAAACAATCCTTTCTTAAAAAAATGAGAGATGGAATTATTGAATAAAAACATTGTTAAAACTTTTAATTCGTTGGATACTGAGAATATTTGATTGATACATTATGATTTTTGGGTAAAAAATATATTGTGTGATTGAGAAAATGTCGTTGGTGTAATAGATTTTGAGCAAGGTTTTTTCTGACCTTTGTATATGGAGTGATTGAAGATTTTGAGAGATAATATTATGATAAATATGGAGTGATGTGATGATACTTCTTTGAATGAAATTTCTTTTATGGCTGGGTTTATAAAGTATTTAAAAATCAATTATCCAGATATTTTTGTGTATAATGAAGATCAATATTACAATCATTCTGCTATAGAGTATGTTTATAAATTATCAAAATTTAAACAGTCCTGGTATGATCATAAAGAGGTGGAATATATAAGAAAAAGTTTACTTTGATACTAAATATTATAAATATACTTTCTCTTGCATTTAATACAAAAAAGTTTAAATTAATTATGGGAATATTCCCATAATTAATTTTTATTTATCGTATTGTTCCTATGAATTGATTTTGATGTGGTAGAGGAAGAGGTAGAAATAGAAAGATGAGAAATATTGATTTTTTTGTTGATGTAGCATATTTTAAGCCAGCATGAATTCCAAATTCTAAATTAGAGGAAGTAATTCTATTTCATGATGAAATAGAAGCATTGAGATTAAAAAACATTGATAAACTTGATGTTATTCAATGAGCAGAAAAAATGTGAATTTCTAAATCTACATTTGCTAGAATTTATAATCAAGCTGTAGATAAAATTACTGATGCAATAATTAATGTTAAATCTATAAAAATAGATAAATAAAATTTTATAAATAACTTATATAAAGATGCCAAAAAGAGATTGAACATGACCACAAGGTAAATGACCTATGACATGACATAAGATGTGAAAATGTGAATGATGAAAACATGTATCTTTTAGTGAATGAAAATGAAACAAAGGTTGTGGTTCAAGAAAATGAGAGGGGAATAGACGAGTGTTTATAAAAAAAGAAAATTAAAAATTATAAAAAAGCTCGAATTAATTCGAGCTTTTTTTTTGTTAACAGTATTTGAGTAATACTAATAAGTTCTTTCTTCTCTAGGTCTAGCAACTGTAATTTTGATTTCTCTTCCGTCAACTTCTTTGTCATTTAATTCAGCTAAAGCTCTAGCTGCATCATCTTCGTTTACGAATTTTACGAAACCAAATCCTTTACTTCTACCTGTCATTCTGTCGATGATTAATTTTACATCTTCAAGTTCTCCGTATGGAGCAAAAAGATCTCTCATGTCTTGTTCTCCCATGTTCCATGAGAAATTTCCAACGAATAGGTTGGTGTTGTCAACTTTTGTCATTTAATAATTATACAAAATAATAAAAATAGCCTTTAAATAGGCATTACTAATTTAAAATAACATAGAAATTTGGATTTATCATGTTTGTTTTGAAATAGTAACATTTGTATGTTAAGAAACAAGAATGGAAAGTCAAATGATTTTATAAGAAAACGATAGAACGAGAAAATGATAGAACGATAGAACAATAAAACGATAGAACGGGAAAACGGCAAAACTTTGCAACTGTTCAACGTTTCACCGCTTTACCATTTCAACGTTTGATCGTTTTATCGTTTGAACGCCTCATCGTTTATTAGTATTTTTCTAATGCTGCTATTCTGTCTTGTATGCGTGGATGTGTAGAAAGCATATTACTAAAAAATCAATTATTTTTCTTTTTGGAGAAAGGTGTTTCTATACACATAGCTGCTACAGTATCTTTTTGTATTGATTCAATAGTTGAATCTTGGCTAATTTTTTGTAAAGCAGAGATCATTGCATATTTATCTTTTGTTAGGTAAACGCTTCAGGCATCTGCTAAATATTCTCTTTTGCGAGAAAGTGCAAGTCTGATTAAAGGATATATCAAATATCAAAGTATTAGAAGTCATAGCCCTATAAGTGGCAAAATATTTCCTCATTTTTCATTTTTAGAATTTCATGAAACTCTGATCAATATTTGTCATAATGTTCAAACAACTCAAACAAAAACTACTATAATAATCATCATAAGTGAATCTTTGTTTATGATGTGTGTTAATTCGTGTGCTGCTACAGCTTCTATTTCAGCTTTGTTTAATTTATTTAATAGTCATCTAGAAAATACTATTCGTCAATTTTTGGTATTCCATCATGTAGCAAAAGCATTTAAACTATCATCTTCTATGATTCATATTTTGGGGGTTTGTAATCATCTGGATATACATAGATTTTCTACTATATTGTAAATTTCTGGATTTTCTTTTCTAGTAATTGGTCTAGCTCCTGCAAATTTGAATATCATTTGTCTATAAAATAAAAAGGATATAATTCATCGTATCAATATTACTGGTCCAAGTAATATGAAAATGTTGTTTGTCTCATATAATGCATAATTTCGTGATTGAGATAGAGTAATTCATTCACCACTATTTACGCCTAAAATTGTCATTATAATAGCTACAACTAGATACAAGAATATTGGAAAAAGTATTATAAGAGAAAAACTCCTAAATCTATTTTGTCGCATAGAATCATAAATACCTTTGTACATAGTTTTTTTGGTTAAAGTAATTTAAATGTTATAAAAATATTGCAAAGTTACAAGCGTTACAAAAGTTGCAAAGGTTGCAAGGGCCATGCTCTTTGAAGCCCTTGAAACCCATTGCAACCTATTGAAACTTTTTGCAACCTGTTGAGACCTTTGTGTTTTAGAATTGTACTTTAGGTGCTTGTTTTTCTGCTTCATTTTTGATAGCAAAAAATTCTTCGTATTTAAATCCAAATAATTTAGCTACAATATTTGTAGGGAATGATTGTATTGTAGAATTGTATTCATTGATGCTAGAGTTGAAAAATCTTCTAGCAGCAGCGATTTTGTTTTCTATATCAGACAATTCTGTCTGTAGTTGTAAGAAGTTTTGATTTGCTTTTAGATCAGGGTAGTTTTCTGATACAGCAAAAAGACTTTTCAATGCTCCACTAAGCATGTTATCTGCAGCCAATTTTTCGTTTGGAGATCATGCATTCAAAAAACTAGTTCTTGCTTTTGTAACGTTTTCTAATGTTTCTTTTTCATGTGTTGCATATCATTTTACTGTGTTTACTAAGTTTTCTATAAGATCAAATCTAAGTTTCATTTGTACATCGATGTCTGCAAATGAGTTTTTGATATGATTTTTGAGTCTAACTAGAGCATTGTATCTTACTATAATATACAAAACTATAAATCATCAAACTATAAGTAATACTGTGTTTGTGTTGATGCTTTTTGCCATTGCATCTCATGTTGCAACAACATTTTCTACTGTTGTAATTTCTTCTCCTGTCATTTTTTTGTGTATATAAGTGGGTAAAATAACTTAGTTATCAAGTTAAAAGTTATCAAGTTTTCAAGTTAATAATAGTCTCTGTAGTCTTTAGCTATTAGTCAATAGCCCCAATTTGTTATTTAATTTATATGGGAACTAACGATTAACGACTAATGACTAATGACTAATGACTATTTCTTTTTCTTTATTTTACTGTATGATCTGATTGATTCTAAATTACTTTTTGTCCTGTATCATTCTGGTAGTAATTCTGTAAGTGATCTAATTTCATAATTTCATTTTATATCAGCGTTTATTATCCATACTTCTTGGTCAGAGACTTGTGAAAAGAGTAGTATGTATTGTAAACAAGCTCCACAAACTGGTGTGAGATGCGAATCTATTGCACATACGGCTTTAAAATCATATTTTCAGTTTGAAACAGCATTGTCTACTGCACAGCGTTCTGCACAAGTTCCAAGTCCACTAATTGCACTTTCTATATTACATCATCCAAATATTTTACCATCCATTGTCAAAACACTAGCTCATATTTTGTGCATAGAGCGATGAGAAAATGCATTTTTACGTGTGTCTCTTGCTACTTTTATCATTTTTTTGATCTCTGTTTCTGTTAGTGGGCAATTTTTTGGTATTGTCATTTTTTTTTGTTTCTTTTGGTTAAAATATTATTTTCTTTTCTTCAAAAACTCTGTCTTTAAATACACTCATTTTACTTCTACATAAGCTGGATCGTCTGTTAAGCGTATTTTTTTGATAGCTTCTCATTTTTTGAAAATTTGTGAGCTTCATTTTACTGGTAGATCTTTTATGGTTTGGACAGTATCTCATGTTTGTAAGATATTCCCATTACAATCTTTTGTCTCCATTTGTTTTTTGATATACAATAAAATTATCAATTTAAGGTTAAGTTTTTATACTCTATTTTCAAATGATTTTTATTATCTTGAAATTTTATTACTAAAGATTATATATACTTATCTTTTAAAAGTATTTTTAGATATATTTTTTGTGAATATGCTAAAATCTTGCACGTGTATAATACCTTTTTACAATGAAAAGGACTGAATTGTAGAAGTTTTTGGAGAAGATTACCCAAATATCTAAATTTGATAGAATTGTTTTGGTTGATGATTGATCTACTGACAATAGTTTTGATATAGCTAGAAAGTTTGTAAAAAATAGTAAATTTGAAAATATTGAGATAGTTTCTTACAAAAACAACAAATGAAAATCTGATGCTATAAAAGAATGATTGAAAATAGTCGATACTGATTATGTTTTTCTTTTTGACTCAGATCTTAAAAAAGTAAATATTGATGAAGTTATATGTGTTATAGATGGGCTGTATCAAGATGAGAAAATTGATATGTGAATACTTAGACGTGTTTTGTCTAAATGGTATATTAAATTATTTTATAGGGAATTAATATTGTCTGGGCAAAGGATGATGAGAACAGAAGATCTTCGCAGGGTTTTTGAAGATAAATTTGACAGATATCAATTGGAAATAGCTATAAATACCTATATGCACAAAAATAAAAAAATTGTGGTACGATATCCTTTCTCTGCTGAAAATACTTTTAAATCTCAAAAACGATGATTTTGGGGTGGTTGGAAAAAAGATTTTGCCATGTTTAGAGATATATTTAGATATCAAGGTATGTTTTTCTATATAAAACATACATTTTCTTTCAATCCTTATAGTGTAGAGCAGTATAATAAAATTAGGAATAGAAAATAATTTTTATAATTTTTCTGTAGTATGTTAATTGAGTTTCTCAAAAGTCATATATATCTGTTATTGCTTTTTTTGACTACAACTGAATGACCAATCACATCTTTTGTGGCTGCTGGATTTGCTGCACAATGAATATTGAATTTGTGGTATGTTGTATTAATAGCATTTGTTTGAGATATTATATGAGATGTTTTTGCTTATTTTTTTGGTAGATTTTTTGGTGCATTGATCAAAAAAATAAAGTTTTTAAAAAGATTTCATGATTTTGAAAATCAGAAAGGTTTTTTGACAAAAATATCCAAAAAAGCTCCATTTATATATTTTCTTCTGATAAAAATAACGCCATATATAGCTACCCCATCATTGATATATATGTGAATGAAAAAAATGAAATTTAGATATTTTTTCTTTTATTCTTTTTGTACTTCAATAATTGTAAAAGCTGTATATTTATTTCTGTGATATGTGTGAAGTGTGAGTTTAAGGCAATTATCAAGTTTTGTAGATGGTCGAAAACAAGTTATGATATATGTAATCGGTGGAATTCTAATTTTATGGTGAATCAAAAAATTATATTTCTATTTATCTAAAATTTTGAGAAAAAAGGTAGATTAAATTATTCTCCTATTATTATTCAGAAGGTCTAATGATAATTTTATATGCCTCCGGCGGGTAACTTTTGTAGACTTACAAAAGTCACCAAAAAAAGTCTTTTTACTTAGCTTGGTCACAGTCATACATTTGAATTGAAAATGAAATAATGAATACGAAGGAATCTCGCATAGGCTCGCTTCCTTAAGTTTCAATTTGAAATGTATGTTTATTAATTACAATAATCCTGACGAATGTGACCAAGAATTTTTAATTATTTTTTTGTTTATTAAAAGAATAATCTTTTTTATTTAATTTCTTATTACTATTATATTTAAAAATATAATTCAATCTCTATTGCTATTGTGGTCTTAACTATTATACTGTCCTGAGTTATAAATTTTATTTATAAAAAATGTTTTCTATGTTGTTTAGTGAATTTTGATTGAAGAATGGATTATTGAGGTCTATATTTAATATGTGATATGTACATGCTACGCCAATCCAAGAGAAAGTTATTTCTGTAGCACTTGCTTGAAAAAATATTGTATGACAATCTCAGACGTGAACAGGTAAAACTGCGGCGTTTCTTATACCGATATTGAACAAAGTAGATACCAATGACAGGTCTTTACAGGTTTTGATATTGGCTCCAACTAGAGAATTGGTAGCTCAAATATGAGATGAAATTAGGTGATTGACTAAATTCTATGGGGTGACTTCTACTTGTCTTTATGGATGAGCTAGTATCAATGTTCAAAAGCAAAATTTAAAAAGGAAGCCATCTATTATTGTTTCTACTACAGGTAGGCTAATGGATTTTATCGGTCAATGAGAAGTAAGTCTAAGTAGTGTAAAATATTTTGTTTTGGATGAGGTAGACATGATGTTGGACATGGGATTTGTCCGTGATATCAGAAAAATTTGGGCTCAAATGAAAAATATCAAACAAACTTTCACATTTTCTGCTACTATGAACAATGATATGAAAGAAATTATAAAAGAGCATATCACAGACTATGAATTTATCAAAATAGGGGAGACTGTGACAGTAGACAAGATACATCATAGATATCTAGCTGTAGATCATGAGCATAAATTATCTAATTTGATTCAACTAATCCAGACTCATTCCAGGGAAAAGGTGATTGTTTTTACTCATACAAAAAGAAACACCAAGACTATTCAGGATATTTTGGTGAAAAATCAATTTAATGTTGGTATGTTAAATGGTAACATGTCGCAGAATAAAAGACAATGAACATTAAATGATTTTAAGCAAGGGAAACTGAAGGTGCTTGTGACTACTGATGTAGCTGCAAGATGACTTAACATGGAAAATGTATGACTTGTAATCAATTTTGATGTGCCTATAGATGCCAAAAGTTATATCCACAGAATTGGTAGGACATGAAGAGCTGGTGCTTATGGAAAAGCTATCATGCTTGTTTCTCCATTGGAATGACCATTGGTAAAGGAGATAGAGAAAATGCACAAGATTAGCATAAAACCTTCTGAGCATATAGTAGTACATGACAAGGAATGAAGATTTGATAATATTCGTCTAAATAGATCTACTGATAAAAAATGAGGTAAAAGTACTCGTAATGCTACTCCTTCTGTAGACAAAAAAAAAGATTTTCGTCCCAACAATAGAAATGATCGTAGAAGTGGAGACAAAAAAGATGAATTTATACCGAAGCGCATTAGAAATTTTTAATCTCTTCCCCCGCAATACTGCGGGGTTGATCTAAAAGTTTCTAATATCTGTCGGTATAAATTCGACGTTTGAAAAATTTCAATTATTCAATTTTTCATGGCGTCTCATTATAAATCAGAATGACCAAAAAAATATCCACCAAGGAGAGATTCTCAGTCACAGGAGTGATATGGTCCAAAAAGAATTCACAAAAAACCTAGAAGGACTGATGGCGATTTGAATAGGTCTCAGAATAGTAGAGGAGCTAGGGGAAGGGGAAGATAGATTTTTGTTAGACCCTGGGGTCTAGTAAAAAAATCACTTTATTTTACTTTTTAGATATTCTCTTAAATTATCATCTACCACATATATATAAGTTCATTTAATCCCGCGTGTCATTAAGGTTTTATATATATTTATTATATATCTTTTTAATTCATACATATCTGTAATTCAATTCTTTCAATTTTTATCATAATAATTATCTTTATTAATAATAAATTCCCCAGTTTCTTTATTGTAAGATAGCTCATTTCATAAAATTACTCATACATAGTTTAGGTCATATCATTGTACAGTATGAATACATCATATTTCATGTAAAGCGTTTTCAGAGTTTACCCAATCTTTATTTGTAGTATTCCAAAACATTTTTACTCAATCTATTTCTATATCATGTTGATTGGGGTTATTTTTAGAAGTTCGTGATCGTGCATATCAAGCGACTATTCTAGACAATCAGAACTCTTTATCTTTTTCTAAGATATTATTTCTAAAATCTTTAAAATTATCAAATAATTTAAAATCATAATTTTTTACTTTAATAAAATCTGGATTTAATCAATCGAAAAAATTATTTATAAAATTCAAATATTCATTTCATCAATTAACTCTCATCTGACTTTTTAAAACATAATGTTTTGTTTGTTTAATTTTTTCAAAATCTTCTGAATTCACGTCTGATGGTTTTATTGATTGGTTTTTATCATAAAATAATATTTGTGTTTTTGATAAATTAATTAATCGATCTAATTGAGTTGATTCTTTTGATAATCATAGTTTTCTATTAACATCATCATAAGCACCATATCACATTATATTTTTTCTTTTTTGTAGTCTGTGAGCTTCATCTACAATTAATATATCATATGGGGTTTTGTTTGTGTTTGAATAATCTTTTGCAATCTCATTTGGTCAAATAACCATACTAGATTTCAATCAATCTATATTTTTAAAGATTTTTTTAAAAGTATTTCTTAATCATGCCATAGGGACAACAAGACCAACTTTCAAATTCTTTGTATCGTTTTTATCTTTTAAATATTTTACTAAATAGCTTGCTACAACACTTTTTCATGTACCTGGTTCTCAATTAACAATATATGTTCAATTTCTTTTGTTTTTAATATCTTCGTATATTTCTGTAACAACATTATATTGATCGTTATTTAGTGATTTATATGGAGAATATTTAAATAAATCACTATTTCTTATTTCATTCAAATCTTTATATACTATTCTTTTGTTCTGTAAGTCTTTCCACACGTCTTCAAATTTGGCAAGATATTTTTCACGATCATAATACTGATGATTCCTTATTCCATCGTTTCTGTTTTGTAAAATAAAGGAATCTTCTCCAGAAATATATTCTATTAATTTAGATTCTATATCTAATGTGGCTGATTTATTATATTCTGGATCATATAAAATTAATACTTCATTTAATAAATCTGTTCTTTCTGTATTCTTTAGATGATCTTTCATCCTTTTATAAGCATTCGTTGTTTCTCCAATATAGATATGTTTTTCTCCTTTTATAAGATAAACTACTGGTCGACTATCATAATCTCGATGATAATACATAAATCAGTCTATTTCTTTTTTATTGAATGGAATATCTATTATAGTAGCTCACATATTATATTTTTTGATTAAAAATTTTAAAGTTTATTGTATTTATCACTTTTTCATTTAGATTTTTCTACAGGGTATTTTAAATTGTTTTTTTTGATCTTTTTGATAATGGATTCTTCTATATCTATATTACAAATATCCGCGAATAATAATAAATAGTTCATTATATCAGCAAATTCTTCTGCAATATCATTATTATTTTCCGCAATTTTTTGTGATTCTTGTTGTGATTTCCAAAGGAAATGCTCCATTAGTTCTCAACATTCTATAGAAATAGCCTCTACTAAATCTTTTGGATTATGAAATTGTTTTCGGTCTCTTTTATCTCTAAAATCTGTAACTAATTTTTGCAGTTCTTTTATTTTCATTTTATTAAAAATATTTTATACTAAAAAAATAAATTCTTATCTCTCATATATTCTTTTTCAAATCATTTTCAAACTAAAAAAACCTCAAAGATTGCTCTCTGAGATTTTGGTATTTTGTCTTTATGATTCATCTTTTTTGGTGGAGATGGCGAGAGTCGAACTCGCGTCTAAAAGACATAAATAATAACGCTTACCACAATAGTTTGTTTATTAAGCCGTAGATTTAGTGTCCTTATGACTGGCAAATCCAAAAGCCAACAAACAGGCAATGGATTTTTTGTCATATCGACATTTGCTACCAGAGGTAGCGGTACCTACTTATGTCTCCGTCTACCTAGTAGGTGTCTAGCAGAACCGGTTGATACAATCGTAGAACTAAGCGTAGTTCAAAACGAAGGCGTTAGCTCTCGCTAACAAGTTTTTTGAGTTTGCATTTTTAGATGCTGAGCGATTAGTATACTCGGTACGCTCATCGAGTAGTGGCAGTTATTAGATATGAGAATCTTTCATCGAAGCCTGTACATCCCCAAGTTAGTGTAAAGTTATAAAGTTAAAAGTTTTCAAGTTAAAAGTATAAGACTTTATAAACTTGATGAACTTGATAACTTTATTACTAGTGCTTAGTATAATGATTGGTTATTTTTTTTCAATCTAATATTTTCTTTATTTGTCAAACAAATCTTCGCTTAGCTTTTGTTTGTTTTTGCTATTTTTGGGTATGGTGGGTATAATTATTAAAAGGTTCCAAAGGTATCAAAGGTTGCAACGGGTTTCAATATGTTGCAATAGGTTTCAAAGAGTATGGACTTTGCAATTCTTGCAACTTTATAGCCTTTGAAACATTGTAACCTTTAAGACATTGTAACCTTTGCAACTTTTTTATTTTTAACTGTCGTTTATGTATTACCAAAAACCTATAGAAAATGTAGCCAAAGAATTGGCTGTAGATGTGGAAATTTGATTGACTGACAAACAAGTCCAAGATAAGCAAGAAAAATATGGATTAAATATTTTGACCAATGAAAAGAAAATCAGTGCTTGGAAAGTTTTCTTGAATCAGTTCAAAAGTTTTCTTATTTTGATATTGATTATTGCTGCTGTAGTTTCCATATTTGTATGAGAAGCCGTAGATAGTGTGGTGATTATTTTGATAGTAATTTTAAATTCAATACTTGGTTTTGTACAAGAATACAAGGCTGAGAAGTCTATAGAATCTTTGAAAAAGATGGCTAGTTTGAAATCTAGAGTAATCAGAAATGGAAAAGAGATATTGATAGATTCACAGTATTTGACTGTATGAGATATTTTGATTTTTGATGCAGGAGATAAAATCTGAGCTGATGCTCGTATAATACAATCTATGAGTGCTGAAGTGGCCGAAGCTGTACTGACAGGTGAGTCTATGCCGGTTGCCAAAAATATAGAAACTATAAACAAAGATTCGGCTTTGTGAGACCAAAAAAATATGCTTTTTGCTGGTACTGTAGTGACCAAATGACATGGTAGAGCTATTGTGGTAGCTATTGGTATGCAGACTGAGATTGGTAAAATTGCTGGTATGATACAAGAAGCTCCAGAAAAACAAACTAATTTACAAAAAGATTTAGATAAATTGAGTAAATGGCTTGGTGCTGTAGTGATTGTGATATGTGCAGTTATTTTTGTGAGTGCTATATTTTTTGTCTGAAATACTTGGCAGCAAGCATTTTTGGTAGCTATAGCTTTATCTGTAGCAGCGATACCAGAGTGACTTCCTGCTGTAGTGACTATTGCTTTGTGATTGTGAGTAAAAAGATTGGTCAAAAAAAATGCCTTGATGAGAAAACTTTCTAGTGTAGAGACATTGTGATCTGTAAATATTATCTGTACAGACAAAACATGAACTTTGACCAAAAATGAAATGACAGTAAAACATATTTTTGTAGACGATAAGGTTTTTGATTTGGATGGAGTAGGTTATCAAGATTTTGGAAAAAAAGATTTTCTGTCCAAAAATAAAGAAAATATAAATTCACTAGAACAGATATTAAAAATTTGAGTTTTGTGCAACAATTCTGCTATAAATTGAGAAAATATTGTTTGAGATCCTACTGAGGTGGCTTTGCTTGTCAGTGCTATCAAATGATGACTTGTAAGAAAAGATTTGGAAAAACAATATAAATTGTTGGATGAAATTCCTTTTGATTCTGAGAGGAAGTTGATGACGACGATATATAGTGAAGAGTGAAGAGTGAAAAGTGAAGAGTGAATTATGTTTAGTAAGGGGGCGCCTGAAATTTTATTGGAGAAGTGTAGTCATGTGTTGATAAATGGTGAGATAAAAAAGATGACAGAAAAAGATAAGAAACAAATATTAGATCAAAATAAAAAATTTGCAGAATCTGCTTTGAGAGTGCTTGGGTTTGCATATAAATCAGTTGATAATTGAAAATTGAAAATTGATAATTATCAACTATCAACTATCAATTATCAATTAGAATCATGATTGGTGTTTGTGGGGTTGCAGGCGATGATAGATCCGCCTAGAATAGAAGTAAGGGATTCGATAGCTATTTGTGAAAGAGCCGGGATTAGAGTAGTTATGATTACTGGAGACAATGTGATTACAGCCAAAGCTATAGCTCATGAACTTTGAATTAAGTGAATGGCTATGGATGGGCTGGAATTGGACAAGATAGATGACAAAAAATTATGAAAAATGATAGATGATATTTGAGTATTTGCTAGAGTTAGTCCTGCTCACAAACAGAGAATAGTCAAACTTTTGAAGAAAAAATGAAATATAGTAGCTATGACTGGAGATGGGGTCAATGATGCTCCAGCTTTGAAGTATGCTGATATTGGTCTGGCGATGTGAATTACTGGCACAGATGTGACTAAAGAAGCAAGTGATATGATACTTTTGGATGATAATTTTGCTACGATAGTAAACGCCATATATGAGTGAAGATGAATTTATGATAATATCAAAAAATTTGTAAATTATCTTCTTTCTACCAATTTTGCTGAGATACTGATTATTTTTATAAGTGTGTTGATTGGGTTACCTTTGCCTTTGATAGCAATACAAATTTTGTGGATCAATCTTGTGAGCGATGGATTGCCAGCTCTTGCTTTGTGAGTAGATCCAGCTAGTCCAGATATTATGTCGCACAAACCTAGAAGATTGTGATCTAAGATTGTAGATAGAAATATGATAATAAATATAATAATCCTATCTATTGCTATGACTGCTTGATGTTTGTTTTTGTTTATGGAAAACTACTCAATAGATCTTGTGGAAGCTAGGACTTGAGTTTTTGTGCTTTTGACTTTGTTGGAGATGCTTAGAATATGGATGATTAGAGATGAATATAATTTACCATTTTGGTCAAACAAATGGCTTTTTGGTGCAGTATTATTGTCTGTTGGATTAGTGTTTTTGGTGGTTTATGTTCCATTTTTGGCAGAAATATTTCAGACAAAACCATTATCATCTATGATGTGGTTGCAAATAGCAATAATATTGTTGGTTTTGTTTGTGTTGGCGTTTGTGGTAAATAGGATTAAGAAGTGAAGAAGTTAATGATAGTCAGACCTCTCCCCCAACCCCTCTCCTCTGAGGAGAGGGTGGTCCTCTTTGACCAACCGCAGTTCTGCGGGGCAGGCAAAGAGGTGCTTATTCAGATAATATTCCCCCTCTTTATCAAAGAGGGGCATAGTGGGTGATTTAGGACAAAGGGAGATAGAAAACAAAATCTCCAATCAATGTAGGCGCGAATTCGAATTCGCGCCTGCAAGAGGAGGGAGACAGAAAATAAAACTCACAATCAATGTAGGCGCGAGTGCAGATTGCTTCGATTTCTCGGCAATACTGCCGAGTAAACCTCGCAATGACAACGCGCCTGCAAGATGGGGAGACAGAAAATAATTTCCATCTGTTTTATTAAACAAACCCGACTACCGAGATCTATTTGAAAAAATATGGTTTTGCAAGTAAATTATATTCCCGGGGGATAGGGGGTGATTAATAAAACAAGTACATTTACAAAATCCTCAAAAATTTGCAAAAAAATATGAAATAATATATAATTAAATGATGTTTTAAAATTCTAAAATAAAACATGGTAAAAATTGATGATATTATATTAAAAATAGCTGATGATATTGGTACTATTACAATACAATGAGCTACTAATATTGCTAGAGAGGCCTGTAAAGTAATGGAAAAACAGCTTCGTAGCAAAAAATTTTCTAGTAAAAAAGAATTGAAAATATTTTTTGATAAATCAACAAGACTTCTTATAGAGGCTAGAGAAACTGAGCCAATGCTTCGTAATGGTATGAAATATGCTAGATTTAAATTAAATCATGGAGCAAGTGCTATTGAAATTGCAGATGCTTTTGCAGAGTACTTAACTTGGATAAATGAAGAAGAAAAGATTAGGACAGGGCTTGGTGCTGAGTTGATTGATAGTGGTGAAAATATTGTGACACATTGTCATTCAGGTTCGGTTACTAAAATTTTGAAAACAGCATGGGATAATTGAAAAAAAATACATGTTTACAATACTGAAACAAGACCATTGTATCAATGAAGAAAAACTTCAAAAGATTTGGTATCTGCTGGTGTGCCAAATACCATGATTACAGATAGTTCTGCTCCATTTTTTGTAGATAATATATATGAAAATGATTTAGATATACACAAAGTATTTTTGTGATCAGATTGTATTAGAACAAATGGAGATACAATAAATAAGGTGGGAAGCTATTCTATAGCCTTGTCTGCTTGGCATTCTGGTATACCTTTGTATATAGTTTGAAGTTTGCTTAAAGTCGACATGACAAATACTATATGAATAGAGACTAGATCTGGCAAAGAACTTTGGCCAGAAGCACCAGAAGGATTGGACATACTCAACTATGCTTTTGATCTAGTTCCTGCTAAGTGTATTACGTGAATTATTACTGAGTTTGGAGTTATTAGACCTGAAAATTTAGTGAAAGAGATAGAAAAAAGATATCCTTGGATGCTGGAGTAGTTAAAAGTTTGTCAAGTTTTAGAGTTATCAAGTCTACCTTCGATAGGTAGGTTAGGCAACTTAAAAGTTGTGAAAATTGTTTTAGTTTGGGTTATAAAAAAATGGGTAAAATAAAAGCAGTATTGTTTGATTTGGATGATACATTGTTTGATTATCAGACAGTACATGACAAAACTTTGGTTAAGTTGTTTGATAGAATTAGTGAGATTATAAATATGCCTATTGAAATGGTTAAGATAGCTTTTGAATTAGCTCAAAAAGAAGTTAAAAAACAATTGATTGGTACTGCTGCATCACACAATAGAGATTTATATTTTCAGAAATTGTTTGAGTTATTAAATTCTAAAATAAAGCATAAAATAGAAGCCAAATATATAGTTGAACTTTTTAGATTATATTGGGATACTTTTTTTAAAAATATCAAAAAGGATAAATATGCAATAAAAGTATTGAAATTTTTGAAATCAAATTGAATTAAAACTTGAATTATAACTGATTCTCAAACGTATTCTCAATTAAAGAAAATGGAATTGTTGTGAATATCTCAATATATAGATGTTTTGGTAACATCAGAAGAAGCTTGAATAGAAAAACCACATCCAAGTACATTTCTTTTGGCTGCACATAAACTTTGAGTTTTGGCAAAAGATTGTGTAATGGTTTGAGATAATATAGAAAGAGATATTGATTGAGCTCAAGCATTGTGAATTAAGTGAGTTTGGCTTAATAGATTTAATAAAGAGAATAAATGAATAAGATCTAATTATGAGGTATCTGACACAAAAGAATTGTTGGAACTTTTAGATTGAAAACTTATTGATACAAAAAAACATTAAACTTGATAACTTGCAAACTTTTAACTTGATAACTTAGTTCATGAAACATAAAACCTTCCCTGTAAAAGTAAAACAAATAGATATAAGAGCAGGAAATAGCTTGCAGATTTTGTTGAATGAGGCTGAAGCTTTTAAATTTGGCATAACAGCGATTGATGATGTTATTTTGTCTTATAAAAAAAACAATAAGTGGGAGAATATAGTTGTAAATGTTGATTTGACCAATGATTTAGTGGATATTTGAGAAGTTTGAATTACGCAAGATATTTTTGATAAATATGAAATAAAAAAATGAGATATTGTTTCTATATCTACTCTTGAGACAAATCCATTGTCTTTGCAAGCTATAAAGAAAAAGCTTTTGGGCAAAAAATTAAATGAGGAGGAAATAAAAGCTTTGATGAGAGATATGACAGATGGCAAAATTAGTGATTTACTTACTGCATATTATGCAGCTTGTAGTTTTGCTTATCCTAGTGATGAAGAAGAACTTTATTTGACTGCTAAGTATTCTGCTGAGATGTGAGATATGATAAAATTTAAACATGATACTGCTGTAAAATATTGTATTGGTGGTGTGCCATGAAATGAAACAACTATGATTATAGTTCCAATACTTGGTTCACTTGGTATTTCTAGTCCAAAAACTTTTTCAAAAGCTATTACTTCGCCTGCTGCAACGGGTGAGTGTGTGGAAGTACTTATGGATACTGAATTTTCTGTCCAAGAGATGAAGCATTTGGTGGATAAGACTTGATCTTGTTTGGCAAATTGAAAATCTTTGAAATTTGCTCCTGCAAATGATAGAATTATAAAAGTTTCATATCCATTGTATATGGAAGCTTATGCCAAGGTTGCAATTAGTATAATGGCTAAAATTTATGCTGGATGAACAAAATATTGTCTTATTGATTTACCTGTCTGAAAGAATTGAAAGATACCTGACAAAAAGACAGCAAAAAGAATCGCGTGACATTTTGAATATATTTGAAAAAAGCTTGGAATGAAGGTTTTTGTGGATATAACAAATGCAGATAATCCTATTGGTAAGTGAATTGGAGCAGTTTTACAAACGAGGGAAGCTCTTAGAGTATTACAAAACAAAAAAATTTTTTCAAAAGATATAAAGAAAAAAGCGATTAGTTTGTCTGCTAAATTGATAGAGTTAGTTTGATTGGCAAGATGAGATAAGGCTATTTGATTAGCTAAAAAACAATTAGAGTCTTGATTGGCATGGGAATATATGCAAAAGTTAATTCAGTCTCAAAATAGTATTCATAATGTAAAACCAGATTATAAAAATACTTCATATTTATGAGTTTTGGACTCCGAAGAACTACCATTGGCTAAATTTTCTCAGAAACTAATAGCCAAGAAATCTGGTAAACTCAAAAGTATGGATGTAGAATTGTTGAAAAAAATATGTAGAATTTTTGGAGCACCATTGGATAAGCAAGCTTGATTTTATTTAAATAAGCAGGTTTGAGAATTAGTAAAAAAATGAGACGTTTTGTGCCAACTTTATGCAAATGACAAAAATGATTTGAAAAGAGGGATGAAAATATTGGACAAGAGAGAACTTTATTTAATTGATAAGTGATAAGTGAGAAATTAGAAGTGAGATTTAATTAAAAAATTTTTATTTCTTTTCGCTGTGAAAATTGAATAGTAAAAACTTTAATTCTATTAAATATAAACGATGAAAAACGTTTTAAATACGATAAGAAAATGTACTTGGAATAAGTGGACTAGACCACTTATAATTTTAGCGATAGTTGTTTGACTAAAAAACTATAAGCAAAGACTTGTAAATCAACAACATCAGAGTATGGATTTTGCTCGAAATATTGATGATTTACATACAAGACAACTTTTAGACTATATTGTTGTAGCTTGAGAATTTGATAATAAATATTATAGAAAGGCACATGAAAATCTTGGAATAAATCCAGATATTATAGATTGATTGCCTAATACTAAAAATATTTTTTTATGGGCAAAAAATTACCCAACGATTGAAGAAAAAAAACAAGCTGTTGAAAGAATAAGATGAGAAGCCACATGACCAACACTTATTCATACTGATTTTGAGTGATGATATGTACAAAATATAATGTCTATATCAGAAGAAGAAATCTTACGTTTTTGAGTTCCTAAAGAAATAATTTATTTAAGAGAAGAAGAAAAAAAACAAAGTTGATGAAATCTATCTGCATTTCCATCTGCTGAATTTCTTGGCAAAAAATATAAGTATTTATTTTGGAATTGAACAAATCAAGAAAGATTAGATTTTATTTTAATGATGCAACAGTATTGAAAATCTATTAGAAAAATTATGGAATATATATGAGTTGATGTAGTATATTGACCAAATGTAGATATTGTTGATGATTTTGATTGAAAGTGAGATAAAGACTATATGGCAAAAGATGATAGATCTTTTTGAGATAATTTTATTATATGACAAGATATAATTTCAGCATTTATTGACTGATACCAATCGTATGAAAACAAGACACTTTTGGTGCCAAAACATTTTGTATGAACAGGTAAAACAGGTAATCCACACGAAAAAACAGACTCATCAAATATGAATAAAGATGATTGATCTATTGCTGTGTTTAAAAACATAATAAACTGAGAGAATCCGTTCTTAGATGAAAAATATGTAAAGCATTGTATTACAGTAGCTAAGAAATCAACTTGAAATGAAGAATATATAAATATTTTACAAAAAAATATTGAATTTATTAATTTTCTAAATGAAAATGGTATTAAACTCTCAAGTTGAGATAAGGTTGGATGACTTATGACTACCCATATATCTTGAAATAAAAGAGTTCTTTGAAGCGGATGAGTTATTACATATGATGAAAAAATATTAGAAATATTAAAAACTAAAATTGGTCAAAAAAATCCATTAAAAAATTGAATTATTTTTTCTGACGATTTATGAATGAAATGAGCTATAGAATGAATAAAAACTTTGTGAATAGAAGATAGTGAAGCAAATAGAATAATAATGGCACTGAAAGCATGACATGATGTGGTTTTATTTTTAGAATGATCATTGTTTGGTAAAGATATCGATGATATACTGGATGAAGTTGCAAAGATGATTGATGAATGAATAGATTTAGATAAAGACTGAAGGCCAGATGTAACAAAGAAGGATATTAAAGAAAAAGCTAAAAAACAAATGGATTTGATGGTAAAAAATTGAAAATTGACCAATATATGAAATTGAAAATATCAATTAAAAGATGCTACATATTTTGATCCAAATTTAAGTAAAGTCTTTAGGGATAGTCGGTTATCAAACCAATGATTGATTTCTTGAAGCTGAGTTGAAGATTACAAAAAAGAATGAGATTGAAAAAAAATGATTATAGAAAAAAAAATAAAAAATTTGTGGTCTACTGTTGCTCATAATCTACCTAATGCAATATACAAATACATAAGATCTGAAGAAACATATGAGAATGCTTTGAAAAGTTGAAAGAAACTAATAATTGTTGATAAATCTGAATATACTATGTTTGTTTATTCTATAGATTGAAAAGATTTACTTGAGAAGTATAAGGTATGAGTTGGTAAATGAACAGATAGTTTGGAATATAAAAATGATAGAAAAGTTTTTTGAGATAATAAAACGCCAGTTTGATATTATATGGTTATAAATAAGGTTATGTGAGAACAGTTGTATGATCATTTTGATAAAAGTGATATTGATGAAAAATGATATTATTGATGAGAAAAATGATGAATGTTGACACTTATATGACCACGAACACCTTATATTGCTATTCATTGAACTATAGAACAAAAAATATGACCTAGTTCAAGCGCTTGTGTAAGAGTTCTTGATGAAGATGAGTTAAATTGAAAATCGGACATATCTAAACAAAAGTTAATTAATCATTTGGCTGAAACTATTCCTATTGGAAGTTTTGTCATAATTACAAATTAGATAAAATTGCAAAAATATTGTAAAAATAATTTTTTTTGAATAGAATTGGTTTATTAGTAATTGGTTAATTGGGAAATGGGAATTAGGAAGTGGGAAGTGGTTTATTGGGAATTGGTAATTGGTAATTGTACACTGTAAACTGTGCACTGTACACCGTAAACTGTACACTGTAAACTGTCAAACAAATATTACATAGAAAAAAGATAAAATGTATACTGAAATCGTTTTCAAAAGACGATTTTTTTGATTTATTTTTGATTTTTGGATATAATTATGAGTGTATGTTTATTCATTTAAAACATTTATTATGAGAAAGAAGATTAAGAAAAAGGTTCAAAAAACAAGAAGGTTGTTTTTAGATTGGAGGGGTGGAAAAAGTAATCTAAAAATCTTATTTACATCTATTGCTGTAATAATGGTTTGGAGAGGTGTGTGGAATTTGTTGGATGTTTTCTTTATGCCTAAGTTTCCTTTTCTAAGCGCTTTTATACCTATTTTGATTGGTTTATTTTTTCTTTTGATAGATGACAAGAATTTGAGTGAATTAACAAAATAAAAATCTTTTAAATTATTATACAAAAACAAAATGACAATTAATGAATTAGTACAAACTTTAAATCCTCATCAAGAGGCTTATATCAATATGAATATGCCAAATCCAAAAAATGGGGAGTACATGTTGACATGTTTTCATATGGTACCTGATAAAAACTTAAACTTTTTGCAAGCAGCATGTGAGGTGGCAGCAGAGTCTAGTACAGGGACAAACTTTTTGGTGAATACAGAAACACCTTTTTCTCGTCAAATGAACGCATTGGTTTATAAGGTTGATTTGGAGAAAAATTTATTGTGGATTGCTTATCCATGGAGACTTTGGGATAGAGGAGGAAATGTGCAAAACATTTTGACTTATATTGCATGAAATATATTTGGAATGAAAGAAGTTCAAGCATTAAAATTACTTGATGTTTGGTTTCCACCATCTATGTTGGAACAATATGATGGTCCTAGTTATACTTTGGATGATATGAGAAAATACTTAAATGTATATGATAGACCAATTCTTGGTACTATTGTGAAACCAAAAATGGGTCTTACTTCTGCTGAATATGCTGAAGTGGCTTATGATTTTTGGAGATGAGGATGAGATTTTGTAAAGAATGACGAACCTCAAGCAGATCAAGATTTTTGTCCATTTGAAAAAATGGTTGCTCATGTAAAAGAAGCTATGGATAAGGCTGTAAAAGAAACATGACAAAAAAAAGTTCATTCTTTTAATGTTTCTGCTGCAGATTATGATACTATGATATCAAGATGTGAGATGATTATAAATTCTGGTATGGAAAAATGATCTTATGCTTTCCTTATTGACTGAACTACTGCTGGATGGATGGCTGTACAAACTCTTAGAAGAAAATATCCTGATGTATTTATTCATTTTCATAGAGCTGGACATGGAGCATTCACTAGACCAGAAAATCCTATTGGATATTCAGTATTAGTTCTTTCTAAATTTGCTAGATTGGCTGGTACTTCATGAATTCATACTGGTACTGCATGAGTAGGAAAAATGGCAGGTACTCCACAAGAAGATGTGACAGCAGCAAACAATATTTATTCTTATCATGGTGCTGGACATATATTTGATCAAAACTGGTGATTGATACCAGAAAATGATGAAGATTTGATAAATAAAATACAAATGGATACTCAACATGCTCTGACTACAGAGGATGACAGTTGGAGAACTATGAAAAAATGTTGTCCTATTATTTCTGGTGGTCTAAATCCCACACTTTTAAAACCATTTATTGATGTTATGTGAAATATGGATTTTATTACCACTATGGGAGCTGGTTGTCATGCTCATCCAAGATGAACAAAAGTGTGAGCAACAGCATTGGTACAAGCATGTGAGGCGTTTAAAAAATGAATAGATATTCACGAATATGCAAAAGATCATGTAGAATTGGCTGAGGCTATAGAATTCTTTGAAAAAAAGAAAACTAAAGAAGTAGAAGCGGCAGAAGAAAGTGAGATGATTTAATCTCACCCCCAACCCATCTCATCAAAGGAGATGGGCTTATAAACGCGGGTAGTGGACTCTTTTAAAATATAATTTACTATAAAAAAATGAACAATAATATTAAAGTTAATTTTGATGAAATTACTTATGATGATTATTTAAATGATGATGTTTATAATATTGAGCCAAAATGAGATGTTTGAGATGGTTGAGAATATGTCGATTCTTTGATTGAAAATTTAACTAAAGATCCAGAATCTATTGAAATCCCTACAGAATATATAGACCAAATAGTTTTGGATGAAGATTATATGGAATTTGATAATTATTTGTGAAGTATTAATCAAAATATGATTGATAAAGTGATGGAATATGTGGAATTTAATCATCCAGAATTTTTTGAAGATGTAAAAGTAGCAAATAATGAGAAGTTTTATAAACAAAATACAAAAACTGGTCAAGATTTGGCAAGAAACTTTAATAATCAAAATTGATTTACAAATAAGAGTGTTGATGCAAGAAAGTTAAATCAAACTAATACTGAGATTAAAGATGTTCTTACTTGGTAGTTTTAAATAAATTATAAAAAAACATGAAAAATAAAAAAAATATATTGGATGTGAAGGTAAAAAAAATCCCTATCATAGATTGAGAGGAAATGATTGTGGTGTTAAATGAAATAGATGCTGTAGAATACGGTCTAAATGCTTTTGATAAAGTGAAAGTGATTTTTGGCAAAGAAAAATTTGTAGCAAATTTGGATGTTACCAAAAAGCTTGTAAAGCCTGGTTGTATTTGAGTTTTTGAAGATGTTTTGGAAAGAGCAACGTTCAATGAATGAGATGTGGTAAAAGTAGAGTATACAAAAAGATCAAATATGACTGTAGAAGCTATTAGAAAAAAAATGCAATGAAAACCAATCAGTGAAGAAGAAATAAATGCCATTATCAAAGATATATCTCAAAATAAATTGGTAGATTCTTTGATGACATATTATGTAGCTAGTAGTTTTTTTCATCCCACAAGTAACAAAGAAATGTATCTTACTGCAAAGGCAATGGCAGAGAATGGTGTAATGTTTAAATATCCAAAGTGAACTATAGTGGCAGACAAACATTGTATTGGATGAGTTCCATGAAATGAAACTACTATGATTCTGATTCCATTGATAGCGTCTTTGGGGATCAAAATACCAAAAAATTTCTCAAAAGCTATTACTTCTCCTGCAGCGACAGGGGAGTGTGTAAGTGTTTTGATGGATATTAGTTTTGATGAAAAATGAATTAAAAAATTAATCAAAGATATAAACTGTTGTCTTGTTTGGTGATGAGCATTGGATCTTGCACCAGCAGATGATAAATTAATTCAAATTCAACATCCTTTGAGTATGCAGAATATCGCCAAAGTAGTTAGTTCTATAATGGCCAAAAAATACGCTATGTGAATTACGCATTCACTTATAGATATACCTATGTGACCTACTGCAAAAGTAAAAGATATGAAAGAAGCCAAAGAGTGGAAAGAAAAGTTTGAAGTAGTAGGAAAATGACTTGGCATGAAAATGTCTGTACAAATTACGGATGCAAAAGAGCCAATCTGAGCATGAATTGGTGCAGTTTTGCAAGTTAGAGAAGTTTTGAGAGTCTTGCAACAACATGAAAAAAGACCAGACGATTTGGAAAAAAAAGTAATACTTTTGGCAAGTAGTATTATAGAAATGGTGGGTATGGCTAAATGAAAAGAAGCAGAAAAATTGGCTTATGGACAGTTGGTTTCTTGAGCTGCTTGGAAATATATGCAAAAAATTATCAAAGCTCAAAATGGTAAAAATCCAAATATTAAATCTGAAGAATTAAAATTGTGAAAATACTCTTTGGATATCAAATCAGATAATGATGGTGTGGTGAAAGATATAGATATGCACCATTTGAATATGGTTTGTAGGACTCTTGGTTCTCCATTGGTAAATGAAGCATGAATATATTTACACAAAAAATTAAATGCAAAAATCAAAAAATGAGATGTTTTGTGTACTTTTTATGCTATGGATCAAGGTAAAATAAAGTTGGCAAAACAAATGATTGATGAAAAGAGTTTTTATACTATAAAATAAATTAAAATGAATTCATTGTCAAAAGACAAAAAATTACAAGTATTAAATGAACTCACAGAATCTTGATGAAATTGGGATGATTTATTATTCAAATATGATGAGGAGATTTCTAAAAATCAGCAAGAAATTGAAAAATTATCACAAACTCTTGATTCCTTAAAAGATAATAAGTCTATATCAGATTCAATATCAAAAGAAATTGAAGATAGAAAATCTAATATAAAAAAAATTAGATCTAGTAAAAAAGATTTGATTGATTATTTGGATATTAAAAAATCACAAATAAAAAAATTGGATATCAGATTAGAAGGACAAACAAAAAATAGAGATGAATCTATAGAAAAACTAAAATGAGATATTGAGACTTTAAAATTAGAATCAAAAAGATTAAAAGAAAATTATGATGCGATGGTTTCTTTTCCTAAAATACAGGAAAATATTCAAACTGAGATGAAAAAACTTTCTGATGAGATGTCGGTTAAAGAAAAAGAATTAAAAGAAAAGGAAACTTCTGAATTACTTTCAAAAACATTGTCAACAAAAATTGAAAGTATCTGATGAAAGAAGCTTCTAGAAAAAGATTTTGCGTTGCATAAATATGAATTAAAAAATATTGATGGATATCGTAATGTTTTTGTAGATGAAAAATGAGATAATATTGAGCGTATAGAAAATTTATGATTAGATATAAATAGGCATGGATCTTATTTTGTTAGAAAATTGGACGATAGATTTATTGATATTGTCTCAAATGATTCTCATTATATATATGATTTAAAAAATATGAAAATTTTGTGACAAGTAGATCATAACGTAAATGTTTTTGAAAATGGCTGAAATAAATATGTGGGTTTAAGAGATGTTAATACTTTTGCTGCTGATAATGAATATAGTATTTTTGATTTAAAAACATGAGAAAAAATCTTTGATAAAAAGATTAAAGGTAATCCTTGGTGAATAAAAAAAATATGAGATAAAGAGATAGTATATACTCGTACATATTTTGGTAATAAAACTAGAATACATTTTTATGCTAAAGAAAATTGAGATGAGATTTGATCTAAAACTGGATATATAGGAGATAGAATTGTGTTTGATTTGGATGAACTTTCACAAAATCCAGTTTCTGATGGCGATAAACGTGATTTTATAAAAAAAGTTTTTGGCGTGGGTAATGTGTTTTTTATAGATAATTGATATGGAGTTGATTCTATTTCTGTATTAGATTCTAATACTTTAGAAAAAATTGGTGACTTTGCTACCAAAAGTGATGCTGTGCAGATGGAGGATGGTTCTATGGTTGCCTTAAAATATATGGAAAATTCAAACGATTGAATTATTTTTGACCTAAAAGAACAAAAAGATTTATCTTCTGATTTTTGTAATACTAGATACTCAATAAAAAATTATGACAATTATTGTGTTGTTACAAAAGTTGATTGAAACAATCTTATTTTAAATAAAAAAACAAAAAAAGTAGTAGATTGTATGTGAAAAGTTTCTTCTGATATTATACCAGGTACTAGTTTTGTTTTAGTTTCATTTAATAAATGATGACATAATTTCCAAAGATTGGTAAATGTTGATAAAAGTAATGTTTTGTCTTTGAAAGATAATGCAAACTACAATATAGAAGATGTGTATGTTTTCCGTTCTGATAAAATTTCATCCAATATAATAATACAATTGAAGAATAAGAGTGGTGATCTTGTATATTATTATGTTAATATTGTTAATGATTTAGATGAAAATGGTGATTTGAAGATTAATAAAACTTATTCTAAAATGGATAGGAAGTGAAGTGGTTATGATTTATCTAATTGATTGTTTTCTAAAATCAAAATTGATTGATATGGTAATAAAATTTAACTATTAAAAATAAATTAAAATGGCTGGAATAATAGCTACTATATGACCTGCAACACAAACAAGAGAAAAGCTTATAGCGTTGTATGATAATTGAGTTAGAATATTGAGAATAAACTGTTCTCATGCTACTCCTGAATGGATGGACAATCTTTTTACTACTGCAAGAAAAGTGGAAAAAGATATTAGTAATACATTCGCATTTTTCTTGGATATTAAAGGTCCTGGTATTAGAACTTGAGAATTGTTGGAGCCAGTAACATATGAAAAGGATGAAAAATTTAAGATAGTTGTAGATCAAAACTTAGTAGATGATCCCAAAACTATGTTTGTAGATTATCCATTTTTAGTAAAAGATATTCAAATGAAATCTATCATTAAAATTGATTCATGATTGTTTGATATTAAAGTTGTAAAAAAATACAAAGATTATGTTGTTTGACAGGCAATAAATAAAGCTACTATTGGTTCTACAAGGCATGTAAATATACCTTGATTGAAAATAAAATTACCTGGCTTTACAGAAAAAGATAAGGAAGATATTCTATTTTGAATAAAAAGAAATATTGCTTATGTATCTTTGAGTTTTGTGAGAAATGCTGAAGATATACTAGAATTAAGAGAATTTTTGTACAAAAACAATGCTGCTCATGTAAAGATTATAGCTAAAATAGAAAATCAAGAATGAATAGACAATATATCTGATATAATCAGAGTTTCTGATGCAATCATGATAGCTAGATGAGATCTTGGTGCAGAAGTTCCTATTGAGACAATCCCATCACATCAGATGAATATCATTGGTAAAGCAAAAAGAAAATCTAAAAAGGTGATTGTAGCCACACAGATGTTGGAGACTATGATGACTAGTCGTGTACCGACAAGGGCTGAAATATCTGATGTATTTTATGCTGGATTGCAGTGAGCTGATTATTTGATGTTGTCTGGTGAGACTTCTATATGAAAATATCCTATTACTTGTGTAAAAGTGATGAATAAAATTATTGCAGAGTCCAAGAAATACATATAAGTTAAAAAGTATAAAGTTAAAAGTTATCAAGTTAAAATTATAAACTTGAAAACCTGATAACTTGAAAACTTGATAACTTAATAATTATTTACATATTTAAATAAAACAAAATGATTAAAAAAATTATGGGAATGAAAAAGAAAGCTATCAAAAATTTAGCAAAATTGTCTATCTGGGAATTTGCTGTTTTTAAATTATGTTTGGTAGCATTTACACTGATGTTGGCAGTATTGATACCAGCATTGGTAACTGTTAAGTGGTGGATTTATGCTATTATTTGGGTAGCAGCGTATGTGTTTATCTTGCAGAAATTGATGAAAAAATAGTTTTTGTTTGTTTTAGAAATATTAAGTAGCAGTAATGTCACTTTTTTTGTTTATTTTGAACTTTTCCGACAACGTTTGCCGATTTTGTGACGTACTTGTTATGTCATGTATCGGCTGTTGTCTGTTCGTATCCCTTACTTAGTTACTTGGAGGGGATTTTTTCTAAATTAAATTAAGATAAAAATAAGATAAATCAAGCGTAAAATTTGCATTTTTTTTGATTCTGATTACACTTTATAAGTGTAATTTACTTCATAAAATATTGTCATCATGATTAATTCAATTAATATTTCAGAAAAGACTAATGAGGAGCTTATTAAAGACCTTGAAGCAAAAAAAGCTGAAGCTGTAGAATCAGATAATTTTGAGGAAGCTATAAAAATAAGAGATCAGATAAAAGAACTTAAATCTAAAGAAACAACAGAAGCGTCAGAATCTGACATTTCTGAAAAAGTTGATCAAATAGAAGCCAATACTGAAGAACATAAAAAAGAGATGGATAATATGAAAATGAAAGCAGATGAAGAAAAAAATAGTAAAATGGATGATTTGATGTGACAATTGAATGATGAAAAAGATAATACAAATTCTGAAAAAAAAGAGGAAATAATAGAAAATAAAGAAAATGTTGGTGAAAATGAGGAGTTGATTAAATTAAAAAAAGGATTTATTGGTTCGTTTGATGGTTTAAGAAATGAAATTTGAAATTTGTATTTATCATGAATAAAAAAAACCAATAATTGGGATCCTGATTGAACATTTAATGAAATTTTACATCAATTTAATGATGCAAAAAATGAAGAAGAACTTTATCCTTTGGGAAAAAAGTTTTTACATGAGTGTGTTTATCAGATACAACAAACCAATAAAAAAATGAATGGGTTTATGATGAATAAAAAAATACTTGATGATATGATAAAATTATATGGTTATCTGTTTAATAATACTAAAGATAAAAAAACTAAAGAAGAACTAAAAGAAGTAGGTACATATATTACAAAATTAAAGGATGTTTTTGAAAAGCATATGAACACACGTGTTAGAATATAAAAAAATCTAAATTAAAATAAAAAATCTCCTCCAAATTTCTTTCAGAAAGGACTTATTTACTTCTAGGGATATGACAGACAACTAGTAGTTGTACTAATGTTTCATTTGCTACTTACTTATGTAACAAATAGGAACATGATTTGTATAAAAAACAAGTTTTTCAGTGTATACTTGATTATTAAATATTTCTTCCTCAAATGCAAGAATTGATTCTGTTTCTTAGTATTTAACTTTGTTTTAGTAAAAAGTACTTTAATAAACTTTTCTTAAATTATTGAATTGAAAATCAAACTTAAATAAATAAAAGATGTTTGATGATATAGAGTATTATTATTTTTATAATTTAAAATTATGATTATGTGAGATTTTTCTGTAGATTATGTTTTGGACAAGTATTGAAATATTATTAAGGAAGAAATTAATGTAAAAGATATTCAATCTTTTGGTGATGATATAAAAATTACAAAAGTATTTAAACCTTTATGATCTGCATTGTCTGCTAAATTTGCAAAAGATACTGGTAATATTATTAAATATGGAAAAATGTGAAATATCACAGAACTTTGAGAATGAAAAGTAAAAGTTTTTGATGAAAATGGAAATGAATGGATTTTGGAAAAAGAAGATTATGAAATAGCTTATCAAGGTTTGGATGGAGATGATGTGGCTATCGATGGTGGAGTTATAGCAAAATTAGATTTACAGCTCACTCCAGAGCTTGAAATGGAATGAATGGCTAGAGAAGTTTCTAGATTTTTAAATCAAATGAGAAAAGATGTGGATTACAATGTAGATGACAAAGTAAAGATGTTTTACCATACAAATGATGAATACATGGTTTCTGTTATCACAAAGTTTTCAGAATTTTTGTCTACAGAAGCGCTTTTGGAGTCTATTGAAAGCTCAAAACAAGAATGAGATATTATTTCTATATTCAATATTGATGAAAAAACTGTTACTTTTAGTTTAAAAAAATAATTATGGCAACACAAGAAGAGAAAACATTATATTCTGATTGTTGTCAGTATGCTTTAAAATACATTTCTGTTTATCCAAAAACTGAAAAAGAATTGAGAATTAAATTGCAACAAAAATGATATAATAGTGATGAAATAAGATATACGATGGATTATCTCAAATCAAAAAAATTTGCTGATGATAGAGTTTTTGCAGAAAGTTATATTAGGAGCGAATTGGTAAATAAATGAAAGCCAGTAATTGCCGTGACTAACAAATTATATCAAAAATGAGTAGACAAAAAATTGATAAATGAAGTGATAAAAGACTATCAAGAAGATATATCTGTTGGTGTTTTTCAGAAAATTAGAAAAGAAATAGATTCTTACAAAAAAAGATGAGTTGATTGATTTGATATTATTCAAAAACTTATGAGAAAAGGTTATAGGTTGGAAGATATAAAGACAGTTATCAAGTTAAAAGTATAAGGTTATCAAGTTTCAATGGCCACAAAGTTACAAAGGTTACAAAGTTGCAAGGGTTACAAAAGTCATGCTCTTTTCAGCCTATTGAAACCTGTTGCGCCCTTTGAAACCTTTTATGTAATTTTGGTTTAAGACTTTTTAGATAGATTTTATTTTTTAAAATTTAAAATGAAAAAAGTTCTTTTAATGTTGTTTGTTATTATATCATTATTTTTGTTTTGATGTTCTTTAAAAACAGATATTTTTGATTGAGAGAATCAATCTTTAGGTAGTTGAGAAAGTATAAATAAAAACTTTGATATTGTTGATTATTCTAGAGATATATTGACTTTGATGCAATGAGACAAGTGGAGTGAAATGTCTGATTTTGCACATCCTGTTAAATGAGTTAGGTTTTCTCCATATACTTATGTTGATCTAGATCATTCTATGGTTTTGTATCCAGATGATTTTCAAGGTGATTTGAATAGTGGTACTTTCTTGTGGGGATATACAGATGGAGCTGGTTTTGAGTTGATTGAGACCAAATATAATTATTTTAAAAAATGGGTTTATTCTACAGGATTCTTATATGCGGACCAAATTTTGATAAATCAAAAAATTGCTAGATGAAATAACTTAAATAATATTGATGATGTTTTTCCTGGTGCTGAATCGATAGAATATTATTTTGATTGATTTGATCCACAATATGAATGATTGGATCGAATGAGTCTTACATTGGTTTTTGAAGAATATCAATGATATTATTATTTAGTTTGAGTTATTCGTGGGTCTTGGACTATTTAGATTAGACTTAATTGTATTGGTATAATTGCTTTAAATTTTTTGTATTGTTTTTAGGATAATACGGTATTTTATATTTTTTCTTATTTTAAATAGAAATACTTAATTAATGAAATAAGCACTTATTATGATATATATTTTAATAATTAGAAAAAGCTCGGCACATCCGAGCTTCATTAGTTACAATGAATCTTAATTAGTTATGCTTTAGAAAAATAGTGATAACTTAAACATTTTTCATTTCGAGTTGTTAAAAAAGCATTTCCCGTTTACCTTCGTGGTGGCGGGTTTTCTTTTTCTAAAAAAATTAAATTAAAAAAAATCCCCTCTAAATTTCTTTCTGAAAGGACTTAGTTGCTTATAGGGATATGACAGACAACGTTTCGCACTAGTCCGATGCTCCGACGAACCGTTGAAGTCCATTAGGTCGGGGATATCGGATAGTGCGTGTTGTAGGTTCGTAGTCCGTAATTAAACCCACAATCACTAAAAGGAAGGGCTCTTCTAAATTAAATTAAAAAAAAGTTAAAATTTATTTGGCTCATTTGTGGCTCACATTCAGCTCATTATTTTTTTGTTTTCAGTTGTTTGATGAATTCGAATATCTCTTTCAGGTCAAATTCGAAATTCTTTTTCAATACGGGCTTCAAATCTGTTTCAATCTGTTTTTCGAGCAAATCGAAGCTTTCATTAATAGTATATTCATGATTCGATTCTTCCAGTTTTGTCTCTATCAAATCCATAATTCTTTCAAAGTCGAATTTTGCAAAATTCTTGATATACCAGACATCAAAAAAATCCCTAATTGCCGGTTGTATTCTTGTAAGACTCGCTCTTGTCTTTTCTGCAACTATTTCATCAAATTCCATACAGGTTATTGTGTTTTCAATGAAAATGCTTTCTTCCATAGTCTTGCTGATAAAAATCGATTTTATGTGTTTGCTTACAGGCTCAATTTCTAATCTTTCTTTCATGGTGATATCTATCTGAATATTTTGTGGGGAATTGTCTATGAGCGAAATATACGAAAAATTGAAGATTCATTGTCTATCTTCGTTATATTTCGTTCTTTGATCGGTGATTTCCAGTCCGAGTGTAGCCAAATCTTTGGTCAATCTCTGTTTGTAGTCTTCTAATATCGCTTTTCTTTCTGTTCTATTTCATGTATTGATCACTACAAAATCTAAATCTTCGCTCAATCTGAAATAATCAAGATAAATTTTGTTGAGACAAGTTCATCCTTTGAAAATCAGTTCCTTATAATTTCTTCAGATGAAAATCAAGATAACCGTCAGAAGAAAGTCTTTTTCGAGTTTATATGCGTCGAATCCATAACTATTGGATAATTCCAATATTTCAAGAAAATCTTTTTTGGAATAATCAAAATCTACTCAAATAAACTTTTTGATATTGTTTATATACATTTTTCTATATTTTTTACTTTATCTAAAACGGATTTGATAGGATACTTTTTTATCATTTTGGCTAAATTCTCTTTATCTAAAAGCTTATAGCTATCTATGAAGAATGTATCGTCATACGAGCTATATGTCCTTACAAATTCAAGAAAGCATCTTTCTTTATTCATAAAATACAGATTGTGATAATTGATCATTTTTGTGTCTTTCCCATAGAGAAACTCTTTTTTTACTTTCTTGAAATTATATTTGATTCCGAGTATTTCGATCTCTTTGGAATAATGAAGATTATATACGGTGAAAATATTGGAAACTTGAGTCGTAAAGCCGTATCTATTGAAGAAATTTGGTCATCAGAACATATAGTCTTTGAAGTCCATATACGCAGCTCAGATGATATACGGATTTTTGATGGTTTTGATCTGATTATTATAATATCGTTTACCATTTTTTATCACGGAGATATACCCCAGATTGGATAAATCGTCCATTTCGTAGGTATATCAAAATCTCTTTACTAATTTCTCTAAAAAATCTTTTTTTAGTATTTCTTTGTTTAAGTTAAGTAATTTGTCTTTTAAATTAGCCATTTATTAGCGATTATACGTAAATATTTAGTTTGTCTTTTCCGATAAAAATATAAGAATTCGCAAAATAGAATCAAGTGTAAATTATTGAAAATCTTTAAAAGATTCAAGTGTTAAAACCTAACTAAAACAGATAGATTTTACCAGTAAAATTTTCTCTTTCAAAAATTTGCAAAATAAAAAATTCTGATTATAATTACTACATAACTTTACTTCATTACTTTTATTCCTATGAACAATCAAATCAAAAAAACACAAGACATTATCAGAGAAAATTGAGCGATACTCAAGAATATTAAGAAACAAGGTGCTATTACTTAAGAACAGCAAAAGAAACTTGCAGAAGTTATGTCTGATGATGAAGTTGCAGAATATGTTTCTCAAAAAAAGAAAAAGACACAAGAAACTATTAAGCAAACTAGAGATGGACGAAAACAAACAGAATGATTTCAACAGACAATAAAAATTCGTAAAGAAGATATAGCACTTATCAAAAAAGTCGCTGAAAAAATGGGCGTTTCTTTTGAAGAAGCCTACAATATGCTTCATGGAGGCGATGAACTTAAAAAGAAAGTTTCTAGCAAAAAAGAATCCAAAGAAACACTTACTAAATCATTAGAATTCGAGGAAGATACGTTCAAAATCGATAGCAAAGGATGGAAAGAAGAAAAAAGGAATGTTTATAATAAAGGAGAGATGAAAGTAAAAGTAAATGCTACGTGAGACGTGGTAGAATATCTTGAATGACCAGCAAAATGAGAACAAATATTCATTACTTATGATGCATTTATCAGAGAAGTGATGAAAGCTAAGAATTGCAGCAAGGAAGAAGTTGAACAGAAATATCTGATGACGGTTGATGAACTTAAAGAGAAAATGAAAGATAAACCAGATCGTTCTGACGAATACAAGAAATTCTTTAATAAAGAAGTCAAGGGTCACCTTGCGGGCTACTGGAATCCGAATAATGATATTTTCAGCAATATCGGAGAACGATCCCACGTTTGGTTGGCTGGTGGGGACGGTGCAGACTTCGATCAGTATGAATGGAGTTGATACAATTTTAACAGGAATTATGGTTTCAGCGGTCGTCTGCTCAAGAACTAGACTCGGCGTAGCCGAAACATCCGACTATTTGTCTATGTTGACTATTTCAAGCAAAAAATCTAATTCAACAAAATATCGGTGGACAAAATGCTTTGCATTTTGTCCATTTTTCTCTATAAGATTTTTTGCCAGAGTCTTTGTTCTTACGGGAACAAGGAGCGTGTATGTCTAGTTCAATAGCCCACCATATAAAACTGTATGGTAGTAAAAGATCATATTATTCGCTAGGATAGTATGACAAAGTTAGTGGCTATCTTTATTCCTTGCGGGCTACTGGAATCCGAATAATAATAAATTCAACAATATCGGAGAACGATCCAACGTTTGGTTGGCTGGTGGAAACAATGCAAACTTCAATCAGAATAAATGGAATCGAAACAATAATAATAGAAATTATGGTTTCAGCGGTCGTCTGCTCAAGAACTGGAATAAGCTGATCATTTCTCCGCAATTCTGCGGGGTTCGGTCAGCTTTTATATGATTATGAAAAATGTTAGATACAGACAAGCTACTTTATGATTTATTCCAAGCATACTACGATACTCGTCAGCATAAAAGAAATACAAATTCTGCTGTTGCTTTTGAAATGAATTATGAATCAAAAATTATTGAATTGCGAAATGATTTAGTGAACGAAACTTATGCTATCAGTCCCAGTATCTGCTTTATCATCAAAGATCCCGTCCAAAGGGAAGTTTTCGCCGCGGATTTTCGTGATAGAATAATTCATCACTTGATTTACAATTATATTTACGAACTATTTGATCGTCATTTTATCTATGATAGTTATAGCTGCAGATTAGAAAAGTGAACACATTTTGGCATCAAAAGAGTAGAACATTTTCTTCGTTCTTGCTCGCAAAATTATAGTCGCGATGTTTATATTCTCAAGCTCGATATCAAGTGATTTTTTATGCACATTGACAAACAGATATTGTTTGAAAAAATTGAAACATTTTTGTTCGAAAAAAGGGAAAGATTGACTATTGATTACGATTTTCTCATCAAACTTATTCGTCAGGTCATATTTCATGATTCTACTCAGAATTGCATTATCAAATGATCCAAATCTGACTGAAATTGATTACCAAACGACAAAAGTCTGTTTCACTCTCCGAAGGACACAGGACTTGCAATTTGAAATTTAACAAGTCAGTTATTTGCCAATATTTACTTGGATAGTTTGGATAAATATATTAAGTATGAACTAGGATTTTCGTATTATGGCAGATATGTAGATGATTTTGTTATCATCGATACTGACAAGGAAAAATTACTTTCTGCGATTTCCAAAATTAGAGATTTTCTGACTAAAAAATTACATCTTACGCTTCATCCCAAGAAAATCTATTTTCAACATTATACCAAGTGAGCACAATTTCTTTGAGCATATATCAAGCCGTATCGTACCTATATACGCAAAAGAACGATTGGGAATTTTTACAAAAAAGTGCAGGAAGTGAATAAAAGCAAAAATTTTGATAAAGAGCTTACGCAATCGATAGTTAATTCCTACCTATGAATTCTCAATCATTATAGAACGTACAACATCAGAAAGAAAGTGATTGATAAATTCTCCAATAAGTTTTGGTCACAATTCCATTTCACAAAATCATATGCAAAAGCCATTCCCAATATCAGAAAACTCAAATCTTCTGAAATTAAAAATCTTTATCCTCAATGATATTGCCATGGCAATATACGATAATTTACCTGTTTACAAAGTTTCCTACGATTTGTTGCAAAAGTTATTTTTGGTCGTACGTAATTTCAAAAGAGATTACAAATACACGCTGTGAGAAACGATCAAGAAAGAAGCTATTGACTTGATTATTGCTATCTATCGTGCTAATTCACACATAGAAAAACAGAATTATCTAGAACAGGCGAGAGGATATATCGAAGTAGTGAGATTGTTGATAAGATTGTGCAAGGATTTGAGAGAAATTGATTTGAAAGATTTTGTTGTTATCAATCAGATGATTGAGTCTATTAGTAAGCAGTTAGTCGGGCGAGAGAAGTCATTTTCTAAAAAAAATTAAGTTAAAATAAAAAAGAGCTCTTCCTGTCTCTTTATGTTTTTTTTATAGATGGGACTATGACGTATAACGTTTGCCGATGGTCCGATGTCTGAGTGTAACGAAGATGTCGGATAGTGGCTGTTAGATGACTGAACCCCGCAGAATTGCGGGGTGAGGATATGTATCCCAATTTGGATTTTTCTTATTTTTAAAGATGAAGAAGCCCCTAAATTAAATTAAAAAAAGATAAAATAATTATTAGATTAAGCTTTCGCTAATTATATTAGTTTAAATTTAATATATAGATTATTTTAATTGAATTATAATATAAGTTATATACAATAATTTTATAAAAAACATTTTATTGTAAGTTTAATTATGAAAAAAATATGAATTATAGTTGGTTATAATCAAGATAATGTTTTGGATCAATTGCCATTATCTTATATAAAAGCTCTTGAAGAAAACAATAAGTTTTTATGTTATTTGATTCCATCTATTTCTAGAAATATTGATGATTATATTTTAAAATTAGATTGATTTTTAATACCTTGATGAGATTCAGATGTTAATTCAACATTGTATTGAGAACAGTATAAATGAAAAAATTCAACAAATTTAAATAGTGATAAATCTATTATAGCTGTTATTAAAAAAATAATAAAATATAAAAAACCTATGTTGTGAATATGTAAATGAATGCAACTCATAAATGTTTCATTGTGAGGTTCTTTGATACAAAATATACCAGATGTTAAATATAGTTTTGATTATGTTGAGAATGTAAGTATTAATAAAGAATCTAAATTATTTAAAATATACAAAAAAGAATCATTAAAGATAAACTCAATACATAGTCAATGTGTAAAAAGAGTTTGAAAATGACTTTATATATCTGCACATAATGATAAATGATTTATAGAAGCTATAGAAAATAAAGAATGAACAATACTTTGTGTTCAATGGCATCCTGAATACTTAAAAGATCATATCAAATTATTCACAGAATTTTATGATTAAGGATTTATACTTTAAATAGGGTTTAGTTAAAATAATATTTACTTATTTTAAAAAAAAACAATTTTAAATTGATTTTTGTGTATATTTATGTATAGTATTATTTAAAATTGTTATAATTTATATATTTAATGTTAGGTATTATGTTAAAAGTAGAGAAACTTAAAAAATCTTTTTGATCTAATACAATTTTTGAAGATGCAGAATTAAATCTTGGTGACAATATTAATGCATGATTAGTTTGAATAAATGGAGTAGGGAAAACAACATTATTTAAGATATTGTCTTGAGAGGATGATGAATATGAGTGATCTGTTGTCTATTCTTCAAAAACACCATTAATATGATATATGAAACAACAAATGTCTATAGAAAATATAGAATGTTCTATTTTAGAATTTATGAAAAATTATACGGGCATTGGTGAATTAGAAAATAAAATTGATGATCTAATTACGCAACTTGAAGATCAAAAAAAAATGGAAGAATATACAGAAGTATACGATGTTTTTGATAGATTGTGATGATATGATTTTGAATATAAATCTGAAAAAATATTGAATCAACTATGATTATGAAAATATTCGCTTAATACAAATGTAAAACAATTAAGTTGATGAGAAAAAAGAAAATTATTATTATCTTCAACATTACTTAAATGATGAGATTTGTTATTGTTAGATGAACCAACTAATGATCTTGATACTTCTTCTATAGAGTGATTGACGACACTTCTTAAAGAATCTCTAACATCTTGTCTTATAGTCTCACATGATAAAGAATTTCTTAATAATGTTACAAAAAAAATATTTGAAATAAATAATAATAAAATAATTCAGTATTCTTGAAATTATGATTTTTATGAAAGACAAAAAAAAATGGAGTATGAAAAGAATATTGAAGCTTATGAAAGACAACAAGAAGAAGAGCTTCGTATAAAAAAAGTTACTCAAGAATTAAAACAAAAAGCACAGAGTATAGGTAATAAGTGAAATTTGAGAGATAATGATAAGTGAGATTGAGCATCAAAAGTAGAAAAGAAACTTGCTAAAAGTGCAAAAAATATGCAAAATAGAATAGATAGAATGGAACAAATAGAAAAACCTAAAATAAAAAAGCCTACACAAATAATGTTTAATCCTTCTGAAGAAATAGTCTGATGAATAGATGTGAATTCAGTTAAATTTAAATATGAAGATAATGATGATTTTGAATTAAATATAAAAAATATAAATTTCTCATCTAAAGATAAAATCATTATATATTGAGAGAATTGAAGTGGTAAAAGTACTTTCTTAAAGTTAATTAAATGAGATTTAAATCCTACAAATTGATATATAAATATTAATAAGTCTTTTAAAATATGATATTTTTCTCAAGAACAAGATAATTTACCATCAGGTATATCAGCTATAGATTTTTTAATTGAGAAGAATAATTATTCATTAACAGATGTTCATTCAGTACTTTGAGCTATGTGATTTCAAGATGAAGATAAGAAAAAAAATATTGAATTATTAAGTCCGGGAATGAAATTAAGATTAACGTTTGCTTTAATTTCATTGAAGAAAGATAATTGTTTATTGTTTGATGAACCAACAAATCATGTTGATGTAGATATCAAAGAAGCATTAAGATCTGCTATAAATAACTTTAATTGAATGGTTATAGTTGTATCACATGATAAAAGTTTTATTAATGAAATCAAATTTAATAAAAAGATTTTTTTTGAATGATGAACATTAAGCGAAAAATAGTTTCTTTATTTCTTTTATTAAAATATAAATGAAATTATGACTAAGTATGATCATTAAAAATGAAGAGAATAATATTAAAAAAAATTTATGAAATATATATGACTTGTTTGATGATATTGTTATTTTTGATACATGATCTACAGATAATTCTATTAAGATATTAAGTGATTTTTGAATAAAAGCAAAAAAATATGATATACAACATAAAGATAAAAGGTTGATAGATGTTAGAAATTTATCAATAGAAAACAATTCTTGTGAAATGGTTTTAATTTTAGATTGAGATGAAAATATCTCTAGAGAAGATATTAAAAAAATAAAAAAAATGGAGAATGTGGATTGAGTATCGTGATATTTTATTAAATGGATTGATCATAGATATAAAGAACCATTTGAAGATTATAAAATGTGTTTAATAAACAAAAATTATGTTAGATTTTTATTTTCTGTACATGCTTGTCCTCAGATATACATAAGAGATAATTGATGAAAATGAGATCGATTAAACTGAATAGAGCTACACCATTATCCAGAAAATAAGAAATATAGATCAAAATATATAGAACAGCTAGAAAATTGAATCAAAGAGAATCCTTGATGTTTAAGATTTTATCGATTTATTGGTTATTTTTATTTTAAAAATAATGATATAAAAAAATCTTTGGAGTATTTTGAATATGTTTTAAAATATAGAAATATTAGATTTCCAGTGGAAATATTAAATTCTATAATGATATTGGCTTGTATAAATCAATCAATTTGAAATTCAATTAAAGCATATCAATATATATCTTTATGATTAGAATATTATGAAGAAGTAAAAAATGATTTTGAGGTAAAGGTTAATTTTAGATTAAAGAAATGGTTTGAGGATTCACAAAATACATTAATAGCAAATGCAGGAGCTGATTTGTTGCCTTATGAATTTGCATACTAATTTTTTAATGTATAATAATTTTTATATATGAATTTAAATCTTTTTAATAGAGATAATATGGATACTTCAGACATTACTGCTATAGTGGCTACACATGAAAGGAGTTTATCATTAAATAAAATGATAACCTCATTTCGTGAATACTATCCAAAATTAGAAATAATTGTTGCAGACTCATCTAGAAATCCTAAAATTAGAAATGATATTGTTCATATTTTAACTAATTGAGATTCTTGAATATCTAAGAACAGGAATATAGCTATAAAAAATGTAAAAACTGATTTAGTGATTTTATTAGATGATGATTATATATGTACACCTAAAACTGATATAATAAAATTAGCAGATAATATTATATATAATGATGATATTGTTTTGTCGTGATGAAATGTAAATAATATTGGACATGAGAAATATTATTTTCATGGATATTATGAAATAATCGATAATATATTATTCCATTTTGTGGATAAGAAAAATCCACTATCTGATAATTATGAAACCATATTTAATTTTTTTGTATGAAAAACTGATGATATAAAAAAAATCTGATGATGGGACAATAATCTGAAATATGCTAGAGAACATGATGATTTTTTTTTGAATTTAAAAGATAAATGAAAAAAAATAATTTATGATCCTTCTATTTGTGTTGATCATTATTTATATGAAAAGTATCATGGTTGAGAAAAGGCTGATAAGTGTTTGAAAAATTTTTTATGAAAACGAAATATAAAAAATAAGGTTGAAATACGTTTGATAGAAAAAGATATAGAGAATAAATATATTAGTTATCACAACTGTATAATAATAGATAATAATATTAAAAAAAATATAATTAATAAAATTCAGAATAAATATTGAAATTATCCTATAAAAATATCAAATCCAAATGGAGAATAACAATAATTGTATATTTATGTCTACGAATCAATCTTTTTTTGATACGATCAAAATATCTCTTTTTAGTATTTTAAAAAACTATCCAGAACATTCAGATATAATAATATGTCACACAGACCTCACTAAAAAACAAATACAAGATTTATTGTGAATTTCAGAGAAAATAAGAATTATAGAAAATAATTTAAATAAAGACAATGTTTGACCAATAATGTGACATCTTTCAAAGAAAATAGATCCTAGAGTATTTTATGCTAGATTTCTTATGCGAACTTCTGATGTATTTAAAGAATATAATAATATATTGCATTTAGATGCAGATACTTTAGTTATGAATAATTTAGATAACTTAATGAATTTTGATGAATTTTATACTGTACAAGAAGCCTATCAATGAGATGATAAGATTTTCAAGAATCATCATGATGAGAATCTAATCAAAAAACTTGAGGAGGATAAAATTCTTATTAACTGAGAAGCAAGTAATGCATGAATATTTTTATTACCAAAAAAATATAGAACCCAATTAAATTATGATTATTTAATATACTTACTATCATCATATAAAGAATATATTAAATGGGCTGATCAATCAATATTAAATATTTGGGCATACAAAAATAATATACCAATACAGAAAGAATTTAAATATAATTTTCAACATCGTATATTAATGAAAGAAGAAAATATAGAATTAATAAAAGATGCCTCAATAATACATTTTAATTGAGTAGATTCAAATTACAGACCAAGTTGTATGAAAAAATTATTAAATTTATGGGGTAATGATGATTTTTTAGAAAAATATAAAATGTATTACAATCAAATAACACAAAAATAAAATTTATAATTTATTAATATATTTTGAGAAAAGAGGTTATATTACATATAGATGATATTGGGATATCTAAAAGTGCTAATAGATCGGCATTGAATCTTTTGCAAAAATGAAGGGCAACTTCTGGAAGTATTATTGTGCCATGACAATGATTCGAAGATATAAGAATGAAAAAAGATGCTTTTAATAAATATGATATTTGAGTACATCTTACATTAACATCAGAACGATTATTAGAAACATTGAAGCGGAAACCAACTTTACCAAAAGAAGAAGTTTCTTCCTTAATTGATAAAGATTGATATTTTTTATCAAATATTGATGATATATTATACAAATCAAAACATGAAGAAATTAAGAAAGAATTAATAAATCAGATATTAATTGCAAAAAATGCTTGAATTGAAGTATCTCATATTGATTCTCATATGGGAGTATTATTACATAAAAAATTATTTCATATATATATTGATATTGCAAAAATATTCTGACTTCAGCCGTTTATAGTAAAACCAAAAATAACAGATACTTTATGAAATTGGTTTTATGACTGTGATCAATTTATTGATGATGCGTTGAATAGTTGATTTAAGATTATAGACAATTTTGATTCAGATTCTTTATATAAATGAAAAAATTCCTATAACAATCATTGTATAGAGCGTATAAATAGAATAAAAGGATGAACCACATATTTTTTACTGCATGTTCTTGATGATCATACAAATGACGATGAACAAACTTCAGATTATATTTTGCGCAATAAAGAATATAAATTTTTTAATTCAAAATTATCATATGATATTTTTGAATTAAAAAATATAAATAAAATAACCACTAAACATATATAAAATTTTATAATATTATAAATATACATGGATTATGTATGACTCATAGAAAAATATTTTTGAAAGAAAATTAGCAATACATATAAAATTATATCTACATGATGGGATTATGAAGTCATAATATATGATTGAAATGTTTTTAGGTTTCCAAAAAATAAAGAAAAAAAATTAGACATCAAAAAAGAAAAAAACAAACTGGATATAGTCAGAGAATATGTAAGACTTGATGTGCCTAATTACATTATTGTAGAAGATAAATATATAAAATATCCTATAATATTATGAAAACCATTAGATAAATTAAATATTTGATTTACAGATGATATGATAAATGATATATCTGTTTTTTTAAAACAGCTACATAGTATTCCATTAAGTAATTTTAATTTTCTTATTGAGGAAGAAAAAAACGAATCCCAAAATGATAATTGATTATTAGCTTTTGTTAAAAAGCTTAAAGAGAAAATCAAATATAGATTGGAAAATAAAGTAGAAGAATACGTAATAGAAAATATCCACAAATATATGGATAAATTATTTTTTGAATACGAATCTACCCAAAAAGCTTTTGTACATAGTGACCTACAGCCAAAAAATATAATATACGATGAAAAACAAAATAAAATATCATGAATTGTTGATTTTACTGATAGTACAATATGATGAATTGAATTAGATTTTTGTTATTTCTATGATGAATGATGAGATATTTTAGAAAAAATGATAATAGCATATAAATGATATTTTGATAAAGATTTTTTTGATAGAGTTTTTTTTCTTGCTAAAAGATCAGTCATATTTGAAATAGATAATGATGAATTATGCGAAAATAACTTTGATTATATATTATCAAGATTGAAGCATTATAAATTTATATAAAACAATCTTTTAATGAAAACTATATGTATAGAAACAAAGATTAGTTCATCTATAGGTGGAGGAATACGTTATTCTTGAGATGATTTATTGTATACCACCAATCATAGTTTTAACGATCCTGTAAGAGATCATAATTTAAGGAGATTATGAAAGTTTACTAAAATAATATCTCAAAAAGATATTTATAATATTTTAGATGAGAAAAATAATATACAGATAGTTTCTAATGATTGATCTATTGATATACCATGATTTTATAAAAATCCCCAAAATCATACCATACTTTCAAAAATTTGAATTATAGAATTATTTATAAAAAATAATCTTGAATTATATTTGCCCAAATCAATAATTGTAAAACAGAATAATATATACGACACTATAAAATCAAATTTTTTGTCTTGAGAAAAAGCTGTAATAAAACATCCCAAAATAGATTGAAATTGAACTTGAGTATCGATTTTAGAAAATAGTTCTTCATTAAAGACAAATATTGTAGATACTTTAAATAAATTTATTCTATATTTTAAATGAGATGTTGCTAGTGTTTTATGATGTGATTATTTATTGCAAGAATATATCTGAGACTATTTGTGAGAGTGAAGTATAACTTTTTCAATACAAAATGATAGAATAGAAAATCGATGAATAGCAAACAATATAGTTGAATGATGAGGATATTTTGGTAGTACAAATATATTTTATTATATGAATAAAGAATCTATAGATGATATCTTATCAAGAATAGAAAAAGATTTTCAGTGACTACTTACAAGCATGCAAAAAGAATGAATTAGATGAAATATTTGATTTGACCTAATATTTCAAAAACAGTGAGAATCCATAAAACCATATGTTTTAGAATGTAATGGCTTGCATAGAATGACTGGTAGTAGTATGCCAAATAATTTTGCTTATAATACTAAAAATAATTTATTTTTATGATTACCAATATCTAAAAAATATTTATCATGAAAATATCAAGACTTATCTAATAAAAGTTTAATAAGATTAGCAGATAAATTCCAATCATTATGAAATGATGATTGAAAACCTCAGATTATAAATATAAAATTAGATTGAATTGATTGGTGATATCCTGTTCTGTGGATATCAGTAGCTGGTAATTATAAAGAAGAAATGTTTCATTTGTTGAATAATGCACATATAACTAATAAACATTGAGATGATTATATCGACTGAATTGTAAGAAAAATATTGTAATTGCAAATTTATATTCTTCTACACACACTTCGCCTTATCCAATCTCGTTTTTAAAAGCTCAGCAAAAGATCGATAGATCTATAAAGAAATTAACTAACCAAGCATTTCAATTAGCATAAACATATCATTGATAATTTCCACCAAAGTTATTTCTTTTCTAAAAAAAATTAAATTAAAATAAAAAGGGGGGGCTTCTTCATCTAAGTATTATTAAATTAATCCAAATGGGGATATACCATCTAACGTCCGCGACTAGGTGGACGTCCCAACCAACCTTTGAATAAGAAAGTTGGAATGGACACTAGTCGCTGTTAGATGACCGAACGTAGTGAGGTAAGGAGCGAAGCGACGAAATGTATCCCCAATTTGGATTTTCCTTATTAAATTACCCAAAAGAGATGAAGAAGCCCCCAAAAAATTAAATTAAAGAATCTAAATTAAATATTATTTATTTCCTAATTTTATTTGTTCTTTTACTAAACGATCAAAATCAGATTCTATACTTTGTATTTTATTAAATTCTTTGTATTCGTTAAAAGCTTTATCTTCTGCTTGTTTCCTTGAAATTCATCATTTTCATTCTAATACTTTATATTTATTAAATTGTAAAAAATTGTCCACTGCTTGTGCTAGATTTTCCATCTTCATAGGTGTATGATTCTCAATTAGAGTTTCTAGATAATCAAAAAATCATGACACAGATCTTTCAAGTTTCTTAATTTCACTTTCTTGTAAGTAATTCTTTGCAACGATAGTATCTGATTTTAATATTCTTCATTTTGGTGAATTTTTCCAAGTTTTTAGACCCATAAATACTTCTTTAGAATTTGCATTTTCATAGATTATTTCTGATGCTGTTTTCCCTGTAATAGCAAAATGAAATTTGTTTTGTATCATAGCATAGAAATTCTTTGTTATTTCTGAATTTGGATCATAATCTATACTACATTCTGCAAAAATATCTGTTATTTTTTGATATAATCTTCTTTCACTTGTTCTGATTGAACGAATCCTCTCAAGTAATTCTTGGAAATAATCTTTTCAGAAATATTTTCCGTTTTTCATTCTTTCATCATCGAGCGAAAATCCTTTAATGATATATTCTTTAAGCCTTTCTGTTGCCCAAATTCTGAATTGGGTAGCTTGTGATGAATTTACACGATAACCTATAGAAATAATCATATCAAGATTATAAAATTCAATCTCTCTAGAAATATCTCTATATCATTCTTTTTGAACTGTTAGAAATTTTCTAATAGTTGAATTTTGACTTAATTCTCAACTTTCATAGATTTGTTTGATATGATAATTGATTGTTGGTATTTCAACACCAAAAAGTTCGGCAATTTTTTTCTGATTTAGCCAAAGATTTTCATCATGTAAAAAAACTTCTATTTTTATGTTTCCATTTGGTGTAGTATAGAGTAGAAAATCTGTTAATTGTTCTTTGAGTGAGAGTTCTTTCATTGGAGTAGGATTATCTATAAATATATGAATTTTAAGAATCTGATTTTCTTTGTCAATTTATTTTTGACAAAAATTTTAAATTACTCTACAAAACATGTTTTATTGGTTATTTGTTTTTCATATAAGAATAATTCATCTGTTATCTGATTTTATTAATTTTATCAATCAGATTTTTTTTAGTTTTTTTAATTCTTCATCAGATCAAATAACTTCAGCATGAGAAATAAAATTTATTCCAGATTTCAATAATTTAGTTTTAGTAACATAGTTCCTCTTTCCATCGTATGGTAATTTAAAGTATAACGCCCGCAGCTAGGCAGTCGTCTCAACCAACCTTTGAATGTGAAAGTTGAGATGAATGCTAGCTGCTGTTATGTAACCGAGCGTTTCTAGCGAGGCAAGGA
>CAZSQL010000002.1:0-78823 GCA_964609035.1 uncultured Candidatus Peribacteria bacterium | reverse complement strand
TATCAATTATCAATTATCAACTATCAACTAATATGTTCTTTTTCATAAAAGTTCTTTGCTGCATCTTCTTGTGCTTTTTTCTTGTTTTGACCAAATCATTCAGCTTTTTTATCTCATAATATATATATCTCTGATTTATATAAGACTACATTTCACTTAGAATCTATATCATGCTCTATATCTTTGTATAGCGGTGTTTCTTTGTGTTTTTTTTGTATATACTCTTGAACCATCGTTTTATAACTTTGAACTGGGTTTTTGTTTATTTTATCATACATTGTATATACATAATTTGTGACAAATTGTTCTGCTTGCAAATATCAAAAATCTATAAATATGTATCATATTAGAGCTTCTAATGCATCTGCCAAAATTGCATTTTTTTTTCTTCATTGCATTTTTTCCTCTCATCTACTAATAATTATATACTTATCTAAGTTTATGTTTTTGGCTACTTGTGCTAGATTTTCTTCTCTCACCAATGCTATCTTATACAGAGTCATCTCGGACTCTTCCATGTTAGGATGATTTTGGAACAATAGCTTGCATATAATGGCTCACAAAATACCGTCTCACAAAAATTCTAGTCTTTCGTTGTGTTCTCATATTTTTTTGAAATCAGCAGCAAAAGATTTGTGAACAAATGTCTGTAACAAAAGATTTTCGTTTTTTACATTTGATCTTTTTAGTCCAATAGTAGATATATAATCATATATTTTATCTTTTTGTTCTAAAACTTTTTTGTAAGTCATATTATTTTTTTGAAAATAATAAATAAGGAAAGCCAATTAAAATATAACAAAATGATCTAACATTATAAGATAAATATTTGCTATCTTTCATAACTAAATGGATTTTGAGATATGTGAGTGATAAAGTCGTTTCAAAGGAGGATCTCTATATCATACTTAGATTCTTCTCATGGTTCCAAAAATATTTCTCATTTTTCCACAACATTTACAGGGAAAAAATATTGCAAGGCCTCTATAGTTTTGGAATATTTTTGGTCTCAATAAGTTATAACTGTTGTTTGTTCTAAAGTTCAGCTATGGTTTTCAGTACCAGCTATGGTAAATCAATATTTTTTTAATTTTACAGCTATTTTGTTTGCCCGTCAAGTTGGAGATTGTCTATTTTGTGTCGCCACATTTTTATCGATAGCGTTTTTTATCAAAATTCTTGGAGATTCAATCAAATATCAGTTGTTGTGAGCAACAAAAAATGCAAATCTTTGCGTGTATTCATAAAAAGACAACTTTCATGGCGTGGATCAAATAGGTACCATTACTGCCATTCATCCATAAGCTTCCCTATTTCCATTATAAAGAAAACATCAAGCATCTGTAATCGTGTATGATCTATAATTGCAATATGTGTTTAGTCAAAAGCTAAATATGTGCTTAAAATCATAAGCATACTTAAACATACCTATAATTTCTTTTAAAGAAACATTGGTGTGAACCATTCTAGTATAAGTAGAATACATCTCTTTTAGTTTTCCAATATTTGTGATGTTTTCTCTTTTTAGTGCTGTGTCTATAACGGCTTTTATAATATCTTGTTGTCTTTGAGATCTGGCAAAATCTGATGTGGTGTGTCTAGATCTAGCATATTTAAGTGCTGTATCTCAATCTAAGGTTTGCTGTCATGCAGAAATATGGAATGTTTGGTATCAAAGATTTTCATCTGGATATGTTGTGTCATGTATTGTGCTTGGGACATAAACATCTATTCATCACAACGTATCTACAACTTCTTTAAATCATTGGAAATCTGCCACTAAATAATAAGGAATAGTCAATCATAAAATTTCTTCTACTTTTTCAATCAGATTAAATGCTCCCGAAGCAACACTTTGTCATCACCTATTGTATCAACGAGCAAACAAACCATTTACTCTACCTAAATATCATGTAGAATTGATATATAAATCTCTTGGTATGGATATCATAGTCACAGCTCATTTTTCTGGGCTCCAGGATGCTACTATCATAGAATCTGCTAAATATCATCCATGATGATCATCTCATCATATTCATACTAACATAACATTTACATTTCAAAAGTCATCTCTGATCATTTCTTGTCATAAATTGTTACTTACTGTTTTTACTGTAGATTGTCCCAAAAATCATAAAGCAATATGTCATCATCTAATTAAATTTTTTCAAAAAAATATAATCAAAAAAATACAAAGAAAAAATACAATATACTTAAAAACATTTGAAACAAAAAAACTTGAATTTTTTCTGAAACCTTGGTTTTGTATTTCTCATATTTTAAGGTGTTTAAATCTTTTTTTCATTATTCATTGTTGATTGTAGTAAAACTGTTTTCTTCTGACATTATTTTGTCTAAAGAAAACTCATCTCATAATATTTGTTTAAAAATAACATAGGAAGTCGGTTTATCAAAAGAATGTCAGATCTGTATTTTCACTTTTTGTTCACCATTTATGTCTATTTTGATCTCTTTTTCAAGATCTGTTCAATATATAATTTGAGGTGAGATTAAAATGTTTCAATTAATTTGGTTTTTAATTGTATTGTTTAGCAGCTTGTTTGTAAGACTAATATTTATTTTTATAATTTCTTGATAATTTATCATTTGTTTTAAAACAAAATGATATTGGTTTTTGTAAAAATTCCAAGAAAAATTAAAATATACGCTCTCTTTTTCTTTCTGTTTTATATTGATTGATCAATTTTTGTCTCCAATATCTCATTTTATATTAAAATCTTTGTGATAGAAAATATCCAAATTATCTATTTTTAAATTCACATCTCAATTTGATTTTACAATCAACAATCATTCAAAATCCTTTATGGTTGTGTTTGTGTTTTTGTTTATATAATCTAACATTTCTGGTTTAATTTTTATTTTATATGCTAGAAACGAGTTGTATTTTACTGTTTGTATAGAATAAAAAATGTCTGATGAAATAATACTTTGCAACAAAAAAACAATATCTTGATGTATAGCGTGTGTGTAAGGGGTTTTTTGTTCTAAAAGCAGCCGCTTGTTTTCTAATTGTTTGGAAATCAACAATATTAGGTTGTTTTGATAGTTTCCAGATCATAAGTTTACAAAGAAGTCTTGTAAATGAACAAATTGTTGATTTTTTGCGCTTTTGTAGTCTAGATTTCAGGAAAGCTTGGTTTCTTTTTGTTCTTTCTTATCCCAGAAATAAACAAAAAATTGATTGTGTAAATCCTTGTCGTTTGAAAAGTAATTTATAAAGCCACTTAAATTTATATTTGAATCCAATTTAAAATCTTTGTTTTCTCACTTTATGTGTAAACTGATTTGATTTGATGTTTCTCAAAAAAGTCATAATTTGCTGATGTGGTTTACAAAAGATTCTATTTGTTGAGAAAAAATATTTGTAGTTTGTTTGAAATCCAAATAAGTATGAGTGGATTTTTGACAAGCAGACAAAAAAATACTTAAAAAAAGAAATATTATAAAATATTTTTTCATATTTATGTATAATTTTTAAAGGCACTATATTTATACAAAATCATTGGCTATTTTCAATAGCTTGGATTTTTTTAGTCGATAATTCATAATTGTTTGTTTATAATTATAAACTTTCAACTATATGTTATAATTTATTTTATATTTTAACAAATATGTCAATTTAAATATATTTTTAGATGCTGTTTTTTTGACAAAAAAATGTTTTTTGATTATAATTTAATCGTATAATTTATTTTTAACAAAAATATTATGGAAAATCCTTGAATAGATATTGAAAAAATACTTTGACTGATTGCCAAAAATCCAAACATCTCAGATCTTCATTTATCTAGTGGTGAATGTATTTCTTATAGATTAAATTGAGAAATCATAAGAGAAGAGTCTGCGGGGAAAATGACATCTGAAGCAATGGAGCTTATTTTAAGACAATTATTTCAATGAAATCCACAAAGATTTGATAAGTTTTTATGAGATAAAGAAGCGGATTTTGCTTATATATCTAGAGATGAAACAGCATATAGAGTAAATGCATATTTAAAAACTGGAAGAGTGGGAATTGTTATGAGAAAAATTGGTAAAGAAGCAAAAAATTTAGAAGATATAATGTTCCGCAACATTTCTGAAAGCATAAGAGAAAATATTTTAAAAAAGAAGAAATGATTGTATTTGGTTACTTGACCTACTGGAAGTGGAAAATCTACTACATTGGTAGCTATGTTGGAAGAAATAAATAAAAGTAGACCTGAAAATTTAATAACAATAGAAGACCCTATAGAATACGTCTTTGAGCCAAAAAAATGTATAATTTCTCAAAGAGAGATTGGACATGACACTTGGTCTTTTTCAAATGCATTGAGGGCGGCTATGAGACAAGATCCTGATATTTTGTTTGTATGAGAGATCCGCGATAAAGAAACAGCTGAAGCAGTTTTAAATTTGGCAGAAACTGGGCATTTAGTGTTTAGTACGCTGCATACTAACTCTGCGTCACATACTATAAATAGGTTTATATCTTTCTTTCCACCTGATATACAATGAAGTGTGGCAGATAGACTATCTGAAGCATTGATTTGAATTCAATCACAGGTGCTTGTAAAAAGTATAGATGGTTCTACTAGAGTTGGTGTTTTTGAATTAATGATAAACACTCATTCAGTAAAAACAAATATAAAAAAGAAAGATGTGGATCAAATAGATAGTATTATTGAGACATCTAATATGATATGAATGATGACATTAAAACAGTATGCAGAAAACTTGGTAAGTAAAGGTATAATAGATGCTAATGAAGTGGATTGGATATTAAATAAAAATTCAACAAAAATTTAATAAAATTTTACAAATTTATAATAAAAAAAATGGCTAATTTAGAAATTATCAAACAAAACCTTCCTCAAGAATTGTGGGAAACTGCAATGAAACTTGACATACCAGATGCTTTTTTAGAAAAAGAGCCTGATCTGGTAGTTTTGGTATTAAAATCTAGATCTTTGGCAAAAGATGAAGAAAAACAAAGTTGGTTTAATCTGGTTCCGATGATGAACGAAGATCAAATCAATAAATTGAGAGATATCTTGATTAGAGAAAGAGATAAAATTGCTGAAATTGAAGCAAAATATGAAAAGAAAAAAGAAGAAATTAAAGAAAAATACCAAGCTAGATTTGATGCTGTAGAATATCAAAGAAGAATGTCCAATATGCAAACTCATGAGGAAAATGTTAGAGAACAAGAACATGAAGAAGCTGAAGATTTACTTAAAAACCTATAAAGAAATGTTTTCACATAAAAAAAATAAAAATATTTTTGTTTATATTTTGAGCTTTGTTTTTTCTATAAGTGGACTTTTTCTGTTGAACAGTGTTTTTTGACAAGATCTGATGGAACAGGCATTTATGCCCGCTATGTCCTATGATACTGTAATAAAAATTGGTAATACAAAAAACGCAGTATGAAACACTGTTTTGAGAGAAACCATGACTGTGGAAATGTGAGATAATATTTTTAAGGATGCTTGTTTTATAAATAATCAAATACAAAATTGAATATGAGAAAGTAAGTGTATTGAAATGTGATGAGAGCGGAGAAAAGATAAAATCAATATAAGTGCTAAAGCGCCACTTATTGTAAGAATTACGAAATTTTTACTTAGAATGACTATTGTCCTTTCTATTACCATGATTATATTTAATGCTGTAAAATATATGATTGAAGTTTTGTGATGAAAAGATCGAAAATCTGCTGAAGCAAAAAAAAACTTGGTTTTTGTTGCTGGATGAATAATATTATCTTTGATGAGCGTAAGTATTATTAACTTAATAGTTTCTGTCCCAAAAAGTAGTATAAAAACTAGTGATGATCTATCTGCATTTGAAATTGGATGTAAGACATGATCAACTATACTGGTTGGTAATGATTTAAGAAAACAAATTTGTTTAATCTCTACTTTTGGACATCCTCAATGAACAATGCAATATCGTGAACGAGATTATTTAAAACCTTTTTCTATGTCTGCAGATAGTATGGAAGACCCTGTATTGTGATGATATAGGTGTAAAATATGTGAATGAAATTGAAACAATTTTTGGGAAAACTGTAAGCGAAAGAAAATATATAATTCTGAAATGGAAAGCAAATGTGTTGAAGATTTGTGATGATCTGTAGTAAAATAAGGTTTATAATTTACAAATATAATGAAAAAATCTATGATGAAAATGTTGTTAATATTGTCTGTGTTTGGTTTTAATGTGGTAAATGTTTTTTGAATAACTTTACAAATCCCCACGCCTAGTGGTCAGGATGATATTGTGGTGACATGACCGACACAAGTAGAAAGTAACGAAAGTACAATTTTTGATATAATACAGATAGTAAACGACTATCTTTGGTTTGCTATAGCTTGAGTGGCTATGGTTGTTTTGATATATTGATGAATAAAATTAATAACTGCTGGTGGAAATAAGGATGCTGTATCTACAGCCAACAAAATGATTGTATCTGCCATGATAGCAATATTTGTGGCAATACTATCTTATGCTATTGTTAAGTTGGTTGTAAACCTATTTTAATTTAAAATAATTTTAAAAAAATGGAAATAAAAAATCCTATATTACGATGAGTGATAATTTTTGTTGTATTTTCTATTGCTGGATTTTTGATATGATTTTATAGAAAACCAAAGAAACGTTAGAGCGGTGAAGCGGTACAGCGGTCAAACGGTGAAGTGTTTGTTAGTTGTCCCGTTTTCCCATTTGGTCGTTTAACCGTTGTAACGTTTATTTTATGCCGCTGCGCTTAAAATTTGATCTTTCATAAAATCGTATCATGCACCACTAGGATGCTTATTGTTTCACATAGCAAATAAACTTTTATTTTGTGTATACTGAGAGGCAAAATCTAAAACTGGAGAATTTATTTTTTTTCATAATTCTAAAATCTTTGGGTTTAATTCATTTAAATGAGGATTGTTGTCTGATCCTATACAAGTAGACAATACAGGCTGTATTCATTCTTCTTTTAGCCAGACAGATCGTTGCTCTAAATCTTTTAATGTTTGTGTGTTGTTTTTTGTGTTTGCACCAAAATACATAACAAAGCTCTTTGCTGATGGGTGTTTTTGTTTTCGCTTTTTTACATCTTCTTTTGACTTAAATCTATTTGGGTGTGTCTGTGTGCTTTTTCACTCTATTCAATCCATGTTTTTGAAATACTTTTTGGAAGAATATCCTTGGAATCATGTCATAATAGAATTTCACAATCATCCAAACTCATCTGCTTTCTTGGCTATAATTTCTGGGCCGACTAAAATAGAATTATTGAGCTTTTTGTTTTCTATTTTTCTTAAATATTCTTTTGCCCGACTTGCAAACTTATCTGGAGAACTACTCATTCAATTTATAATGCTTCTAGCATTGTAAAAATCTGTTTTTTGATTGTTTATAAAATCAGACAATTTTTTTCATGTAAAAGATCCTCTTTTCATACCCTCAATCAATATAAAAGAAGCTAATTCATTGCTTTTTAAGATAGTATCTGGGTTTTGTACCAGATTCATTTGTGCAGGAGTAAGTTCTTTTCCTGAATTATCTTTGAATTTTAAATTTTTTTCTTGTATAATTTTTGTAAATTTTTCATAATTTCATTTGTGTGTAAGTTGGACAAACCCTCTACCGTAATAACTTTGTCATGTTTGTGGATCTTTTTTTCAATACCATCTATTAAGTCATCAAATCTCTTTTATGTTTTTGAATCAACACTCTCATCTAACTGTAGATAAAATATAAGCTATTTGTTTCTTGTCTGTGATTCAATATTTCTTTGCCTGATTTACAATATATTGCTCTGTTATATTTAAATTTTCTATTTTTTCTGTCTGTTCTTTGTTGTCTTCTTGGTTTGTTGGAGTTTCTTGTGTTTCTGTTTTGGTAACCATAACTGCTCCTAATCATAGCTTTTGTCTTGCTTCTTGTTCTGTGGAACTATCGTTTAAGTCTTTTTGTGCTTGTTCTATTTTTTTTTGAGATTCTTCTGACAAAAGTTGTCTAAAAAAAACTCATTTAAATGAAGATAAGAGTCAGTTTGAAATTAAAAAATCTTGTAAACTATTTTTTATTTTTTTTGTTAATCCATTGTTTTCTGTATCTTTTTTTAAAATAGATAAAGATTCGTCTATTTGTTTTGTAATTAGATTTGTTTCTTCTGATAACATTTTGTCTATATATTCCCCTGCAATATCTATTTTCCATTGTGGGGTTTCGCTATTTTGTCAAAACATTTTTTAAACAATATTTTATATAAATAAAACTATTCGCTTTCTTCTAGTTTAGCCAAAACATCCTCTTTTGTAGGTTTTTTATCTTCATCATCTTTTTTGATTTCTTCGTAAGTAGCCATTATTTGATTAATTGAGTATCTTTCTTTTTCATCCTTATCTTCATATATTATTTTTATAATCTCTTTAATTTCTTCATTATCTTTTATCTTTTGAAGATTTTTTTCTGTCTCTTCTAAAATACTTTGTATATTCTTGTCTATATCTTCTATTTTTTCGGTTTTATTTATTATTTCTTTTTTTAAATTATCTCCTATTTGTTTTGATGTCTGTTCATCATAGATATCCTTTAATCAAGATAAAAAATCTTTGAGGCTTTGATTGTTTTCTAATTTTATTCATACCTGTAATTCTATTTGTTCTTTTTGCGATTTTTCTGTCTCCTCTTTTATTTCTTCTTTCTTTTTTAATCAAAGACTGACTAATATATCATTAATCCCTCATGTTATTTTACTCATTAGATCTTTTAATCATTTTGTTATGTCGTCAAAGAAGCCTTTTTCTGGTAAAATGTTTTTTTCTACTCAAGTCATCTTATGATTTTTAAATAAATAAAATCTAAACTAATTATAAATATTTTTGTCTAAAAAAGCAAAAAATCCGGCACTTTTTTGCCAGATTTTTTGATATTATAACACAATATTTGTTGTATTTTCTAAGCTTCTATGATTTCCATCTTTTTTTCTTGTTTTTCTTGTTTAATTTTTTTAGAAATAAGTAGATTTGTGGGTCAAATTATAGTCAAAAATATTCAAAATATAGTAAATATGTCACCAAAAAATAATCAATCATGTCATGAGTTTAATAAAAAGGATTGGCTTGCTGTCACTATAAATATTCAAATCAATGTATTTCGTAATTTAAATCTTTTGATATAAGTAGGTTTAATGATATAAAATACTAAATAATACAAAAAAATAATAATATAAAATCAATTGATAATTTTGTTTTGATCTAAAAAGTTTTCGTTGACAATTATTGTTCAAGTCACAAACAAAAAAGCTAAATAAACTATTGCTGACAAAAAAATTAAACCAAAAATAGATCTTCTTATTATATCCATGTTTACTTTTAAATAAATAAATTTTCTTGTTTATAAGAATTGTTTTTTGTTTTTCAACAAAAGCTTGTTTTATTTTTTGTTTATATATTAAATTAATATATTAAATATTAAAAAATTAATAATAATTATAATATATTATAGTATGTAAAAATGTTAAAAATGATTTAATTAGTTTTGAACTGATTTTTTATCAAGAAGCTTTTGTGTAAAAAAAATGTGGAATTGTCAAAAACTGACACAAGTAGACAAAATATGTTTATAATATTTTTGTGGAAAAGTTAAAAAAATGTTGGAAAATATTTTATAAGATAGAAATTAAAAATTAATATTTATAAAATATTTCACATAGGAATTATCACTATCATACCAAGGTGTAATTTAAGATTATTTTATATTTGACAAAACAAATCTAATTATTTATAATAATAGTGTTTTATTTATTAACAATAAATAAATGGATAAAAAAATTTTGTTGGAATGGGAGAAATATTTAAGAGAAGAAAAAAATCAAAAATATATAAAAAATCGAGAAATTTTGTCTAAAAGATTTTCTAAAAAAAAACTTATTGAGGTTTTTGAAAGTTGAAAAATTGTTTTAGAAACAAAAAACAAAGGTTTTGATGAAAGATTTAAAATGACTTTTATTTCACAAGTATTAAACCCAATAAAAGAAAGTTTTTGAATGGAGTTTGTAAAAAAAAGTACATACTCATCATTAATGTCTACTTTTAGTAAGTTTATTTATTTTTTAAGGGATTATAAAAAACAACAACAAAGTCTTTTGAATATTAAAATAGATAATTGAAAAGAAATACAGACAGGAACAAAAGAAGAAATAAAACACACACTAAATATTACAGAGAACGAAAAAGATATATTTTCTGTAGATAGTGAATGAAATATCTTACCACCACAAAGCGCAGGTGAATTTAAAGAAGAAACAAGCTTTAAAATTAAAAAGAGATCTAAAAAAAGGTGCGAAAGAGGTGCAGATGATTGACAATTAAGTTTAGATTTTTTATAGAAAATTGCTTTATACTTTTTTAAAAGCTGATAATAAATAAGTTGTTATTTTATCATATAGGAAATTCTAAAATACACTATATGATATAATTTTACAATAGAATTATTATTCTTTTTGGAGAATACATATTATTCAAACAATTCTGTTTATTCAGAATTGAAGGATAATGTGAAAATCGTCAGTTTGTTTTTTTAAAGGTTGAATTATCCTAATAGGGCAGTATTTTTAACTACTTTATGATTTTGGTAGAATTTAATCAATCTTTTATATCCTTTATCATTCATTTTTGTATATTTTTTTGATCGAAAGTCTCCAAAGATTTTGTTTGATCTAGATTATATTCCAAATATTTGTCAAACATTTCAAAGTTTTCTAGATTCTTTTCAAATTTTTTTGGGAAGATTTTGTTTAATATCTCTAAAGTTTTTTTGGATATTGATAAAATTGTTTTATTTTTGTGTATGTTTCATCAAGATTTTTCCAAAATGTGTTTTTTAAGTTCGTTATCATATCGCCCCAACAATATATCAATATTTTGTTGGTCTACCATGATAGAAGGAACAAGATTTCATGTAAAACTAAAATTTTTGGTTTCTTGTGGAAAATATTTTATTATTCATGTTATTATTTCTATTTCAAAATCTTTGTTGATTTTTATAGCTGATTGAGGATATATTTGCAATATATCTTTATTTGAAAACAAAATATAACCAAAACTATTTTGATATTGTTTGTCTGACTTAAATATTATTTCTGATCATGACCCAGGTATTTTAAACTCATAATTATATATCCCATTTGATAGTTTATATTCTCTTTTATCTTTTTCTATGACAGCAGTTTTGGTGTTTAAACTAGCCCTTGAATATACAATAAATTGAGTTTTGAAATTTTTTTCAAATCAAACAATATCTGGTCACTCTTGATATAAAGGTATTAAAACAGAAAATATAGTAATAAATATTCAAAATATACACAAAGATATGATACTGTTTCATATTCGATTTTTTAAATTTGTACTGACAAGTCACAACAACAAGAATCATATTAAAAATATTCATTGTATTTGATTTAATCACATATTAGACAGACTAAACAAAAACACCAAATATACAAAATTTATCAAAAAAATCATAGATATTATAAGTTTTGATTTGTTATCGTTGTTTCAATATAATGTAAGTCATCATACAATAGATATAAACAGAAAAGAAATATAATATAAGTTGTTGTAAAACCATAAAATAGTTTGTCATGTTTGGTCGTACAGACCTATTACAAAATATATTATAAAATAAAAAACAGTCGTAGAAAGAAAGGAAATTATAAATTTTTTTAATCAAGTATTCATTTCAAAATATTTATTTTGATAAAACTATGTTGAGTATAAAAAAAGAAATATTTTTTTCAATTTATATTTGAAATACATAATCATATTAGTATTTATGTTATGTTGTTTTATTTTTCAAACAAATAAAGATGAATTTAATCAAAAAAATCAGCGCCGATTGTGTATGAAAAAAGGTGGAATTAAGTGGTTGGATAGTACACATTAGGTTTTCTGGTAAAATTGGCTTTGTAGAGCTTAGAGATGGGACAGGATTTATACAATGTATTGTAGAACAAAATAATGTTTGAGAAAATAATTTTGAAAATTTAAAAAATTGTGGTATAGAATCTGCAATTAAAATAGTTTGAACAGTGAGCAAACATCCCAAAAAAGATGAATTTGAGATACAGACAGAAAGTGTAGAAATAATTAGTTTAGCAAAAGACTATCCTTTGTGACAAAAAGAACATGGGGTAGAATTTTTGTTTGATAACAGGCACCTATATTTGAGATCTAAGTCTCAATGGGCAATACAAAGAATTAGAGACGAAATTATTCATGCTACTTATGATTGGATGAAAAACAATGATTATACAAAAATTGATTCACCTATATTTACTTCTACTTGTGCAGAAGATAGCACGTCTTTGTATGAAACAGAGCACACAAATTGAGAAACAATGTATTTAAATCAGACAGGTCAAATGTACATAGAAGCTGCTATTGCATGACATAGAAATGTTTATGATTTTGGTCCAGTTTTTAGAGCAGAAAGAAGTAAGACCAGAAGACACTTAAATGAACTTTGGATGATGGATGCAGAAACAGCATTTTGTGATAATAATAGAAATATGGAAATTCAAGAGGATTTGATATATTTTATTGTTCAACAAGTTTTAAAAAATAAAAGAGCAGAATTAGAAATTTTGGAAAGAAATATAGAGAATTTAGAAAAAGTACAAAAGCCATTTTTGCGTAAGAAACATGCTGATGCTATCAAAGAATTACAATTATTGTGATCTGATATAAAAGATGGGGAAGACTTATGAGCAGATGATGAAACTTTATTGACTAATAAATATGATAGGCCTATTTTTGTAACAAATTATCCATTGGAAATCAAAGCATTCTATATGCCAGAAGATCCAGAAAATCCTGGTACTGCCAAATGTGCTGACCTATTAGCTCCAGAAGGATATGGAGAAATTATTTGATGATCTGAGAGAATTTGAGATTATGAAATATTGAAACAAAAAATATTAGATCATGGATATAATTTAAAGGATTATGAATGGTATTTGGATATTAGAAAATATGGATGAGTAACTACATCTGGATTTTGATTTTGATTAGAAAGATTAGTAATGTGGATTTGTGGTTTGCAGCATATTAGAGAAGCTATACCATTCCCTAGATATCACAATAGAATTACACCATAGATATTTATTAAAACAAAAAGTCTCACAATTTGTGGGACTTTTTTTGTTTTTTAGGTTGATTTTAGAACATACATTTTTATTATCAATTTAATTAACAAAATGTCAAACTAAAAAAATAAAATTATGCAAAAAAACAAAAAACAAAAAATATTTGTACTTGATACAAGTGTTTTATCGGTCGATCCTACTTCTTTTCTAAAATTTACTAATCATGATGTAGTTATTCCATTAGATGTTGTTGCGGAATTAGATAAAGCAAAAAATTATTCTGATACTGTTGGATTTAATGCTCGAGAAGTTACAAGACTCCTTGATGAATATTATTCTCCAGAAATGTTCGGTAATGGTGGTGTATCTATGGGTTCTAACAGAGGAAAACTTTCAATTTATTTCTTGAAAGAATTAAATCCGGATGTTAAAAAAACCTTAAAAGAAGATAACGTAGACCATAGAATTATTAGTGTTGCTGTGAATTTAAAACAAAAAAAAGGACAAGAAAAAGAAGTTGTTTTAGTCTCAAATGACACTAATTTGAGGTTTAAAGCCGCATCTTTTGGTTTGGAAGCACAATCTTATAAAAATGATCGAATAGAAAATATTGACGATCTTTATAAAGGTGTATTTGTTTTAGATAATCCAGATCTATCATCATTTATCAACAACATTTATCAAAAAAAAGAGGTTTTCCTACATGAAAACCAGATAATCGCAAAAAATGTATTTAAACCAAATCAATTTTTGATTATTAAAGTTCAAGACAACTCTGTTCTTTGTAAAATTCAAGGTGATTTGGTTTCATTGGTGACCAAAGATTCTATTTATGGTCGTGTGCAACCTCGAAATGCTGAGCAAGCCTTTGCAATGAATGCATTGTTAGATAAAAATTTAAATTTAGTAACATTAAATGGTACTGCAGGTACTGGTAAAACATTACTTGCTGTAGGTGCTGCTATTTCTCAAGCTGCAGATTATGAACAAATTTTTATTGCAAGACCAATTGTAGCAATGAGCAATAAAGATTTAGGTTATCTTCCTGGCGACGTGCAATCTAAAATTGCGCCCTATATGCAGCCATTATGGGACAATATTAAATTTTTAAAGCAGGCAAACGGTGGAGATGAAAAAAAGAAGTCCTCAAAAATTGATGACATGATTGAGTCTGGGAAAATTGTTATAGAGCCTCTAGCTTATATTAGAGGAAGAACATTACCAAAGACTTTCTTTGTCATTGATGAGGCTCAAAACCTAACTCCAAACGAAATAAAAACAATCATTACTCGTGCAGGAGAAGGAAGTAAATTTGTGTTTACGGGCGATATCTATCAGTTAGATCATCCTTATTTGGATTCTTATTCAAATGGTTTGAGTTATTTGATAGAAAAAGCTAAAGATTATACTCAAGCGGCCCATGTTTATCTTGAGAAAGGTGAACGAAGTGAATTATCTGACTGGGCTGCAAAAACACTTTAGAATTTATTTTTTTTAAAAACGCTACCTTTTTGGGTAGCGTTTTTTAGTTATCGAAAAATTATATCAAGCTCACTATTTTGTCTTTTAAATTTTCTAGTCCTATTTCATTGTGTACTGAAATGAAAACACAGTCCTCATTTTTGTAAGTTTCTTTGATTTCTGACAGTTTATTTTGATCTATTAAATCAATTTTGTTGAATACCATCACTCTATGTTGTTTTGCTCAGATATCGTCTAGTATTTCATTTACTACATTTATTCTTTCTTGTATAAATGGATCTGATGCATCTATGACATGCAATAGAAATTTACTTTCTATACTATCTTCTAGTGTACTTGAAAACGCATCTATTAATTTTGGTGGAAGGTCACGGATAAATCATATCGTATCATTTAGCAAAATTTCTTTTCCTATTCACTTTTCCATATCTGTAAACAAAAACATTTTTCAAACATTTGTTCAAAGTGTGGCAAAAAGTTTATTTTCTGCTAGCACTCACTTTTTTGTCAGAGCATTTAAAAGTGAAGACTTACCAGCATTTGTATAGCCTACGATTCATACAATAGGTAGTCATTTTTTGATCCTACTTTGTCTGTGTAGATCTCTCATTTTTTCAAATTCTTTCAACTTTTCTTTGATTTTGATTTGTTTGTCTTTTAGATGTCTTTTCATCCTTTCTGTGTTTGTTTCTCATAATCATCTAGTGGCTCATCAACTGCCACCACTACTTCATCATTGACGAGAAAGCTCCATTCACATTCCAAAAATTCTAGGTCACATATGTTTGATAGCAGCCAATTCTATTTGCAGCATAGCTTCTGCACTTTGTGCATGTTTCTCAAATATCTTCAAAATCAAATCAATTCTGTCTCGTGCTTTTATGGGTGTTTTTAGTCCAGCTTTTTCGCTATCATGGCGTAGTTGTTCGTTTATTTGATATATTTGAGATGGTTTGAGTGAGTTTCCGATTATCAGTAAATTAGCATCCACTCTGATCATTTCTTCTATGATTTCTTCTAATTTTCATTTTCATATATAGGTTTTGAGATCTGGATTGTCTTTTCTTTGTACTTTAGTCAAAATTACCAATCATCAAAAAGTGTTTACAAGATTTTCCAATTCGTTCATCCTATCTTGCAATATTTCTTTTGTAATATTTTTGGGTGCTATGTCTGCCAAAAACACTCTCAATTCTTGTTCTTGATTTTGTAGTGAGTTCAGATTATCCATTGAGTATAAAGTTTTAAAGTATAAAGTTTTCAAGTTTAAATCACCCCAACCCTGCCTACCGTCAGGCAGGTCCTCTTTGACCAGCCGCAGTTCTGTCCCGCTGTTCAGACGGGATAGACTGGGGCAGGCAAAGAGGGGCTTATGGTTATGTGTTTCCCCTCTTTTTCAAAGAGGGGATAAAGGGGTGATTTAAAAAAGACACTGATTTGAAATGACATATGTGTTTTGATTATGTGTTTTTGGATATACTTTTCAAGTAATTCATATTTTGATTTGAAAAAAAACTATCATTCAATATGTTTTGTGTTAGTAAATTTTATTTAATTCAAAAAGTTTCAATGAATTACTTATTTTCTGCGGTTTTGATTGTAATTGTGTTTTTTGTGTGACGATATGTTTTCAAAAAATTTAAAATTTTGGATAGACCTGGTGCAGATTTAAAATGAGTAAGATGACCAGTTCCTACTCTTATGGGAGTATTTGCATATATTAGTTTTGTTTTGGCCATGGTTTTGTTTTTTCCTGGAGTAGTGTCAAACAATATGTTTTGGTGATTGGTTTTATGAGTTTTGCCAATATTTTTGGTAGAATTAGTAGAGGAGTTGTGATACATGGGAAGGCTAAAATTTAGGACGCCACAGATTGTAAGATTATTAGCACATATATGATGAGCAATTATAGCAGTATATGTATGATGAATAGGAATTTGACAAGAAATTATATTTTTGGATTTTGTATGGCAGATACCCCAATATATTTTTGTAGTATTTTTTGTAATACGAGCTATGCTTTGTATCAATGCAGTAAATTGGATTGATGGGATCAATGCGCAGGCAAGTGGAGTAAATGCAATATGATTTTTGACGATATTTTTGTTGATCAAATTTGTAGTCATGAGATATTATACCGAATTCAACAATCGAGATATATTAGTATTGGTATCAAACATGTCATTGGTTTTGTTTTTAGTCAGTTTGATTTCTACTTTTGTAGAGTACAAGCCATTGTGACTACTTAGGGATGTGTGAATTATGTTTTTTGGTTTTAGTTTGGCCTATTTATCTGTATTGTGATGAGCAAAAATATGAACATTGGTAGTTGCACTATCTCTTGTGATTTTTGATGCAATACGAGTTGGTTTGTACAGAATTTTGGTTTTGAAAAAAAACCCTATGAAGGGGGATTATACACACATACATCATAGACTTTTATGATTAAGTCGAACTAGATCAGAAGTAAGATCTTTTGTATGGATTTGGTCGTTTGTGATGATGGCTTTGATGCTTATGCAATCTGCAAATAGAATAAATAAAATAGCCATCTTTGTGATGATGGCTATGATTTTCTTTGGTGTAAATTATTATGTTTTTGTAGTGAAAAAGGTGAAGTGTGGTCTGGATATCAAAAAAGATTAATTTTTTGGTTTCTCAACTCATCCAGTTTCCATAGTGAATTTTCTCTCTGCTTCTGTGTTTATTTTGGTAATATTAAACGAAATTCTTTTTTTATTTTTTTCATTAATTTTTTGTGAATCTATGATTGTTTTTATACCATTTAATGCTCTTAGTTCTGCAAGATATTTGTTTCATTCTCAATTAAACTTTGATTTGTTGCTAGCTTCTTCTACGTCTTTTACTAAACTTAAATATCCTTTACTTATTAGATATTTCTTTGTTTTATCTAGTTCTTCTTCTAGTGGTTTATAATCTTTATCATATGGAGTATTGTCTACACTAGATCATATGTTTACCATTAAATTATATCCATCTGGCAATCTCTTATCTATTATTTTTGATATTTCACTTATTGTTTTATCTATTTGTTCTGTTCCTTCTTCGCTAAATTTTCGTTCTCATGGTTCAAATCATTCTTTTCGTCATTTTTCATTTTGTCATCATAAAGAATTTTTGTCTATAAATTCTCAATCAGTTCAAGCTGTTATAAAAACTTCATCTTTTTTTAACGATTGTGAACTGAATTCAACTATAGGTTTGCTTCAGTATATTTTTGAATCAATTATTATTGATCAATTCTCTGAAAATGAGACTCATTTTGGCAAGTTTATGTTTTTATTCCATTCTATTATGTTTCAATCAGCATCTTTTATATTATTTCAATCTTTGTCTTGTTTTCAAATTTGTCATTTTGTTTTTCATTCTATAATAGTTCATCATATATTGACTTTGATAGTTGCTCCATAATGGTCTACTCAAGCAGCCATAAAGCTAACCTTTAATTTTGTCTGTCATTCTAACCATCATATTTTTCCACTTTGTTCTTCAGGATTATTTGTATTATATTCATATCATCACAATCAGAATCAAGCATTAGCATTGGTTCATGGTATTAGTCATTGCGTTGATGATTTATCTCCCACCATTATCCGCTGTTGGTCTAATAATAGAGGCACTTTTTGTCCTTCTTTGAATAATTTCGGAAAAATTGCTTTTCTATATTTGGAAATCTCGTATATTTTAGTGCCACGGGTTTTTTCTTGTCAAAAAGATATGAAAACTATTTGTGATAAATATCCTGCAAATAAATCTTTTCGTTCATTTGGTAAATTATACATATTTTCTAATAAATTTTTATTATCTATTTTTAAATCGCTATTTGCATTATATTGTTCCATAAACATGTTTATTAATCCATCGAAATCAATCTTTGATACATCAACTTTTATATTATCAATTGAATTCATAGAGCCAACAACACCTTTGATCATAGAGATAAAGTCTGTCCTTCATCTGGTCTCTATAGCTTTTTGTTCTGCTTCTTGTTTTTTTTGTTCTGCTTCTTGTTTCTGTTTTTCTTCTTGTGTTTCTTTTCGTTCTTTTCTATTTGTTTCTATTTCATTGATTTTCTGTTTTATTTCATTTAATGGTTTACTTATAGCATTTATTAATGCTGTTTTGTCCATTTCGCTTATTTGTCATTTTTTGTTTCAAATTTCTAATTTATTGGTTCAGTCTAACAAAAATTGTAATATTTTAGAATAAGATTTTAAATATTCCATATTTTGCTTTAAATAATTTGCTTTATCGCATAAATTTTCTAAATTTGTTTTGTTAGTAGACTTTTTAGTATCATATAAAAAAATATTGATTCCATTAAATATGGTTTTTATGTTTTCTGTTTTTCAAAAATCTTTTTTTACTTCTTCATCAAGAATATTGTTTTTGTCCTTATCGACTATTTTGTTTAAATTATTAATGTCAGCTCAATTTATTCAATTGATGTCATTTTGTTCTTTGGTAACAAATCATTTTAATTGTTCTTGTGTCATTTGGCTTAAATAAAAATAAAAAATTAAATATTACTTAGTAATGTTTCTAAATTTTTTAATGTTTCAGCATCTCCTATTTTGTCTATTTCTTCTTCTTTTTTTATACTATTTAAAAAATTTATTGATTGAGTTAGTTTTTCTTTTTCTATTTCATTATTTGTATTTTCTATTGCTTTTTGAAATAGTCATATAAATATATCTACTATATCATCTGATATTTGATCATTTTCAATCAAAAGCTTTAGGTCTTCTTTGATAGGTAGGGCCTCAATAGATACAATACTTAAAATCTTTAATAAATATTCTTTCTTAGACATTGATTATTGTTATTTATAAAACTTTATTAAACTAATTATAGTATAAAAACTTTTATAATCAAAATTCTGAACAATTTTTTTGTTATTTTATTTGACAAATTATTATTATTATTTATACTAAATATAGTTTTTTATCTGTATAGTAATAAAAAATGAATAAAAACTCTCTTTTTATACCTATATTAGCATCTTCTTTGTTGTTTTCCAATCCTAATTTTCTGTTAAGTAAAAATTTTAATCAAAATTACACGCAAAAAGACAGATTAGAGCTTACATATAAATATAAAATCAATCAGAATTTGTCCAATGATTATGAAAAGCTTTTAGATTCTCCAATTAAAACACTATCTTTAAATCAACTTAGAGATGGTATGACATATCATTTGAATTTTATTAGAAAACAACATGGTCTAAATCCACTTGTTCTGAATACAAAAGTTAATAACGTTTGTCATCTATATTCTAAATATTTGTTTGAAAATTGAAGAGATAATATTATAGATTATGATGATCACTTTGATGAAAACTGAAAAGAGGTTTTGTATAGAGTTAGACAAGCTAAAATTGGTATAAATGAGGATTGTTGGTGAGATTGTAAAAAAGTTTGAGAAAATTTGATAACATCTAATTTAAGTATAAGAGAGGCATTTTCTTTATGGATGGGAAGTCCAGATCATATGGAAAATATTCTTTGTCCATATTTTAATGCTTGGTGAGTTTCTAGTTATCCTTGATCTAATAATATTGTAACAGTTTTTGTTAATTTGAAATAAAAATAAATTTGCATTTTAAAAATTTTTTATTAATATAGCACTTCAATAAATTTAGTGCTATTTTTAGTTTTTTTAAGATAATGTGATGGATTTTGATCCTAAAAAGAATTATTATGAAATTTTGTGAGTATCAGAAGATGCTACAGAAGACGAAATCAAAAAGGCTTTTAGAAAAGCTGCTGTCAAATATCATCCAGATAAAGCTGGATGAGACAAGGCGAAATTTCAAGAAATAAACGAAGCAAATCAAGTCATTTGAAACAAACAAAAAAGACAACAATATGATTCATTTAAAAAATGATGATTTGGTGGTTTTGGATGATTTGGTGGATGATGAGATTTTGGCTGATTCCAATCTTGATGAGCAAGTTTTGATTTTGGTGATTTATGAGATATAGTTTGAAATATATTTGGATGATGATTTGGTGGTTTTGGATGAGAGAGATGACCAAGTAAATGAGAAGATCTCAAAAAAAAAGTAACAATTACTTTTGATGAGTCTTATTTATGAGTTACAAAAAAAATATCATATACTCGCAAAAAAATAGTACAATGAGCAGAAAAAAAATCTTGTGATACTTGTGGTGGTAGAGGTAGAGTGACCAAACAAGTCCAATCTCCTTTTGGAGTGATGCAGACACAAAGTGTTTGTCCTGTATGTGGATGAAGTTGAAACTTATATTTCAAAAATGGAAAAAAATTGGAAAATGGATGATTGGAGGAGATCAAAGAAATTTTGGAAATCAAGATACCTGCATGAATAAATAATGACGTATATTTAAAATATTCTGGTAAAGGAAATGATGGTCAGAATGGCATGCCAGCAGGGGATTTGTATATACAGATAAATGTAACAGAAAATTCAAATTATATCAGAAAAGGTGATGATATTTATGTAAATCAAGAAGTGACCATATATGATTTGGTTTTGTGATGAGAGTATGAAATATCGCATCCAAGTGGTAAGTTGAAAATTAAGATACCAAAATGAACACAATTGGATGAAAAAATAAAAATTTCTGGAAAAGGTTTTGGGGAAGGTGGCATGTTTTCCAAAAGATGAGATCTTTTTGTCATACCAAAATTGAAAGTACCAAGAAGACTTAGCAAAGAGCAAGAAGATTTGTGGAAGAAATTACAAAAATCAGGATAAACAGTCGAAAGTTTCAAGGTGATTAGTTATGAGTAATTGGTTAGTGGTTATTTGTAAACGGTAAGCTATAAAAAAGTGGTGAAAAGCTTTTTTTGATAAGAGAACTAAAAAAAAGTTATATTATATTTGCTGTCATTTCGCCGCGCCCCGCTGAACAGCGTGGGAGAGATATAGCTTGCGAGAAATCTTTTAATTTAGCTAAAAAGTATAGTAAATTTTTTATCATATAGGAAATTCTAAAGTTCTAGGCCTACTTTGATTCAGTAAAGGACAAGTGTTTTGATTTCAAAAAATATAAAAAACTCTCTTGTATCCTTCACTTTCATCTGCAATTTTGTCGATTTCGTTCAAGGATGACAAAGAGCGGTTTTCATTAGTTTAGAGTTAAAAATTTAGTAGGGGCGATTATTAATCGCCCTTACGTTATTATGTTTTGTATTTAAAAAATTATTTTTAAATTTTTCATTCTTTTTTGGCTAGGCTTCTAGCGCTATCTGTGAGGTATTTTTTTCTAACTCTAATACTTTTTGGAGTGATTTCTATAAGTTCGTCATGAGCTATGTATCATAAGGCATCTTCCAAACTTAAATGAATTATAGGGTTTAGTCTCATTGCTTCGTCGTTTCAACTGTTTCTTACGTTGTTTTGTTGTTTATTTATTGTTAAGTTTACTGTCATATCTCATCATTTGAGATGTTCTCAAACTATCATTCATTCATAAATATTTTGTGCTGGATCTACAAAAATTGGTCATCTTTCTTGTAGTTTAAATATTCCGTAATTCATGGCAGGTCATGTAGCAGAGCTAATCATTGATCCTACATCTCTTTTTTTGATTTCTCCTTTCCAATGTTCATAATGTGAAAAAGATGAGTACATGATTCACTCTCATTTTGTTATCAAGATAAATTCTCATCTAAATCAAAGCAGTCATCTTGTCGGTATTTCAAATTCCAATGTGCTTATTCAGTTTGCTGTTTGCATATTTTTCATCAATCATTTACGATTTGATATTGTTTCTATAACAGTTCCAGACAATGCTTCGTCTACGTTTATTACCAAGTTTTCGATGGGTTCTTGTTTTTGTCCGTTTGTTTCTCTGAAAATTACTTGAGGAGCTCATACTTGTAATTCTCGTCACTCTCTACGTATGCTTTCTATAAGTACTCATAGATGCAGTTCTCATCTTCCTGATACCATAAATTTTCAATCTTCCATCTCTACTTTTAATCATACGTTTGTTTCTACTTCTTTTATGAGCCTTTCTTCTAGGTTTCTTGTGGTCATGTATTTTCATTCCTTACCAGCAAATGGGGAGTCGTTTACGAGAAATTCCATTTTGAGTGTAGGTTCATCTATTGCAATAGTTGGTAGTGCTAACACTTCTCAAACACCAACAGTTTCTCATACAAATATAGAAGGTATTCCACTTATTGTGATTATATCACCACATTGTGCATGATTTGTTTCTATTCTTTGTAATCATAAAGTGGTAAATATTTTTCATATTTTTCAAGATCTAATTGTTCAATCATTTCAAACTATCGCGACTTGTTGTCCTGTCTTTACTTCGCCTTCATATACACGACCGATTCACAATCTTCACAAATAATCGTCATAAGCAAGATTGGCTACTTGCATACGAAATGGTTTGTCTGGAAAGTTTGGTGCCAATGGAACATTTTTTAAAATTATTTCAAAAATTGGGTCCATGTTTGTTCATTCTTCATTTAAATTATTCATAGAATATCAATTTTTGGCACTAGCATATATGATGGGGAAATCTGCTTGCTTGTCGGTAGCTCACAATGATATGAAAAGATCAAAAAGCATATCAATTACTCGTTGTGGTCTAGCTGTTGGTTTGTCTATTTTATTTATTACTACTATGGGATTTAATCATAGTTCCAATGCTTTTTTGAGCACAAACTTTGTCTGTGGCATAGGTCATTCATAAGCATCTACTACCAATATCACGCTGTCAATCATCCTAAGTACACGCTCTACTTCACTTCCAAAATCTGCGTGTCCTGGTGTATCTACTATATTTATTCTCGTGTTTTTATATTCAATAGCTGTGTTTTTGGAATATATTGTGATTCCTCTTTCGCGTTCTTGATCATTGTTGTCCATGATTAAATTTTGATCGTCCATTTTTTTTAGTGTACCAGACTGTTTTAGTAGTTGGTCTACCAATGTTGTTTTCCCATGATCTACATGAGCAATTATTGCAATGTTTCTAATATCCATTTGTATTTTTAAGGTAAAAACAAAAAGCAAAACCAAGTCGATTTAGGTCTTACTTTTGGTGTTTTGAATTATTTTACTATATATAGTATAATTAAATGATGTTTTTTTTCAAGCGGAATAGCGGGAAAGCTGTCAAACGATGAATCGGGAAAACGGTTGTGGGAATCGTTTCTCCGTTTAGCCGTTTTCTCGTTTAACCGTTTAGCCGTTTTTAATCTTTAACTATTTTTTCGTCTATTGTGATTGTATTGCAAATTTTGTCTGTCCAGCTTTGATTGTTTTCACTTGTTCGTATAGAAATAAGTGTTTTTGTGAAAATATATAGATATCATCAAACTCATATTATCATTCATAATGCACTTCAAATAGATGAAGATATTATTCATACAATTCAAGAAACTATTCCTGCAACAACAATGGGTCATATCAAAACAGCCAAAGAAACAAAAAATCTTTTTGTGGCTTGTTTTTCTGTCATAATTTCTCAGTTTTTTGCTAGTATTTTTGTTCCTAAAAGTTTTTGTATAATTGTTTGTCAGTTTTGTGACAGTGCATGTATTGTATAAAATCAGTACCATATATTAAATCATATGAATATTGCCAAGAAAAGTTGTCAAAATAGTCAATCTTTTTGTATTCATAAAATCATAAGAATCAAAATCACAAGAATACTTATTACTAATGGTATAAATAGATATATGAAGTATTTTAGTAAAGTTCTTCTAATTATGTGCTTTAGTTTTTCTTTGTCAAAATATAAATTTGGTATAACAAACAATGCCACTGCTGATCAAAATAATATTCATACCATAATTGTGATCGCTAATGGTGTCCACATTGCGTCTGACACAATAGACATTAGTCATAAAAATGTTGTTAGTGTAGTTAGTATTATTGGCTGTAATCTAGCTTTACCTGATTCTTTAATTGCAGACAATTTATCCATTCATTTTTTTATATTGTTGTTTATTCTATCTATAAGAACTATGGAATCATTTACTATTATTCAGGTAAGAGCTATAAATCAGATACCAAACATTAATCCATAAGATTGTCATGTGATTCGTAGTCATATGTTGGCTCATAAAATTCACATTATGACGCTATATGATATAATTATGGGTTGTGTGTAGCTATTAAATTGTAATACTAATATGGCAAATATAGATATCATAGCTACTGCAAAAGCTATCATCATAGCTTGTATGAGGTCTTGATTTTCGGCACTTTCTCATCATATTGAATAAGTAATTTCAGATGGATATTTATAATTTTTGGCAAAATTTTCTAATTTGTTTTGAATATTTTCTGAATTTATTCATTCTTCTACATCGGCTCATATAGATATAAGTATTTCTCAATTTTCTCTATCAATGGTATTTATAGCGCTTTCAAAAGAATATGAACTGACGCTACCAAAATTTACTTTTCATTTGTTAGTAGAAATGTTTGTGTCATTGATTGTCTGGGGATTTATATTATCTTTTGTAGAATCATAATATAATTTTATATCATGGCTATCATATTTTCATTTTATGGTTCATGCACCTATTCAATTTGCAGCACTAAATATCTCAAACAAAAAGTTACTTGGATTTAGTCATAGTAAAGATAATTTTGATTTATCAAATTTATATACAAATTGTCCTGGTGTTTGTTTAGATGAAGACTCTATGTTTTTTATTCCTGGTATTGTTTGCAAATAATTTTTAAAATCTAATCACACTTTATTTAGCTCTTCTAATTTGTTTGTGTTTTTTGTGATCAACTTTATTCATATAGTTTGTGAGCTCGGTGGTCAATTACTTTCTGCTTTGACGCTTACACTTAGTCAATATGATCTTAAAAAAGATAAATTTTTGTCTAAAAAGTTTTCTATCTCCAAACTGCTCATCATATTTTTCTTTTTTCTGATATTCTTTGGTATTAATTCTATATTTGTATTTATTGTGTTGTTACTTATTATAGAATAATACACTTTTATTTCTTTTTGATTAGACAATACGACTTCTAATTCTTTGTTATATTTTTCCATTATCTCTTTTTTTAAACCACTTGGTCATTCTATGGTCATAGATAGAGATCCATTATCAGAGGCAGGAAAAAGTTCAAATCACAAAAAAGGAGATATGGTAACGAAGCTTAACAGCAACGCTCATATAGGTAATATTATACTTAGTATTCTTTTTTTTGGACTTGTTATTATGTTGTCTAGTTTATTAGAATATCGATTCGTTAGTTTGTCTAGTAATTTGTCGCGTTTATTTTTGTTTTCTTCTTGTATTTCTGTTTTTCAGACTCTATCATTCTCCAGCAAAATCTTTTGATTTTTACTTAAATATTTTACATCTCATACGTTTGAGTTAAAATATTTTTTAGGTTTGGATAGTTTATAATATAGTGCTGAATTTATAGTTAAAGATATTATTAAAGCAGATATCAATGTACTAAATATAGTAATTGGTATATATGCCAAAAATTTTCACATTATGCCAGGTAGTGTTAGTAGAGGCACAAACACAACCACGGTGGTCGCAGTACCTGATATAAGTGGAGTTTTGTATTCTCTAACTGCTAATAATATTGCGTTTATGGGATTAAATCATTGTTTTATTTTTTCGTGAGCTCATTCTATGACGACAATTGTAGTATCAATAGCTATACCAAATGTAATAATAAAACTAAAATTTGTGAGAAAATTAAGACTTAATCACATATTTTTTAGCACAATAAATGTCATAAAAAATGCTAATGGTAGTGTGATAGTGGCAATTAATGACTCTTTAAATCATACAAATACCAATAATGCTAGAAATACTAGGATTAATGTTTGTAATCAATTTTTGGCTAGATCGTCATAATCTTGTCATATCATGTCGGACAAGTCTAGTGCTATAGTGTATTTTAATCCTGTGTATTCGGTTTTGTTAAATTCTTCTTCTAATGCTTTCTTCGCTTTTTTTGCCCCTTCGAATAAATTATCTCATTTTTTCTTATTGAAAAATAAATTTACAAAATTTTGTCATGAGAGTCAGTGTGATCACATGATTTGTGTGTCATCGTTTTTTAAAATTCTTTTAATTTTTGATATTTCATTTAGTTTAATATAACCGTTATTAATTTGTAACGGTATGTCTCCAAGTTCTTGAATACTAGATATTTCTCATTGTATTCTAAAATCATATCATAAATTTCATATTGTATGCGTTCAGATAGGTTGATTTGTGTTCCAACTTTTTATGGTTTGGCTAATATATGCTAAACTTATTCATAAACTTTCTGCCTTTTCTTTGTCTATATATACTTGTATATCATAGAAACTATCTCAATTATTGCTAATACTTCATATAGACATATTCATAGCACTGTCAAAATCGATTCTGTTTATGCCATTTTTTCATTCTAAATTGGCTTTTATTAATCTTCATTTTTCTTTTATATAAAATGGATCAAACTTATTGGAATCTCAATATAATATAACAGAAAACATCATCTCATTATTTGCCGATATGTCTTGTATTTTTGTTTCTTCAGCATCGTTAGGAAGACTTACTTTATCTACAGCATCTTTTATATCCGCGGTAGCTTTTATCATATCTATATCATTATCAAATTCTACTATTATACTTGATATTCCTGCTCTACTAGATGATGAAATTTTGCTTATTCATTCTACATTTTCTATGCTTTTTTCTATTTTTTCTGTGATTAGATTGTCTACATCTTTTGGTGTCGCTCATTGATATATTGTGCTTATGCTAATGATTCAGAACTCTATTTCTGGTGATGACTCTTTGGGTATAGTAATTACTGAAAAAATTCCGCCAATTATGATTAATAACGTTACTATAAAAGTGAATCTTCGTTGTTTTACTCGAAAGCCAAACAATCAAGATTCTATTTTTTTAGATATTTTCTCGTATTGTGTATTTTTCATTAAATTATTTTTTTATTAAATTATGTATGTTTGGGTTATAGTTTCATATATTATTTGTTATGATTATAGTATTTTGTGGTATATCTGATAATATTTCTATTCTGTCTCATCGCACATCTCAAACTTTTATATTTAATATATCTGGTTTATTGTTTTTTAATACATAAATATAAGCATTATTGTTTTCTAGAGGATGTACTATATTTATAGGTAATGTGAAATTATTAGAATTATTATATATTTTGATGTTTGCTATCTCTCATATATTCTCTACTCTTTTGTTTAACTTGATAGTAGCATTATACAATCCATTTCATCATGCTTGTGAAGATACCGATATTATATTTCAGCTTATTATTTCTCACATATATTCTACCAATACCCTTGATCCACTATTTATTCTAGAATATTCATTGGCAGTTATTCATACTTCAGCCATAGGCTCATCATTATTTATTATGCTTATAATCGGTGTTCATATTCATATTTCTTGTCATTTGTCTACCAAAATTTTTCAAATAGTTCCAGTTATAGGTGCTTTTATATTTAATTTTTCCAATTGAATAGTTGCTTCTTTGTATGATATTTCTGCATTTTTTATGTTTACTCAAGCTAAGCCAAGAGATGTTTCTTGGTTTTTTATTGCATTTTCATAATTTAATTCAGCAGACTTGAGTCACAATCATGCGTCAAAAGTTTGTTTTGCACTAGATATAAGTGTATTTTGATAAGATATTTTGGAAGAATCTTCTCCGGCAATTCTAAATCCAGTTCATTCTTTTATCAAGGATCAGTCTACAGTTTGTTTTAGTCATGCAAACATACCAAAGTTTGCTTGATATTGTGATTGAAGCCCATTTATCATAGAAATAAATCAATCTATTTGTGCTTGTGAAAATCTAGAAGACGATCTAGAAAACACTAAAGCATTGTGAGTCGTTTCCAATAATCTTTTTATATCGTAATATGTGCCATTTATCTCACTTATATTGTTTTTAATTTTTATGTTATCTATATCTGAAGCAGTGCTCAATCATTTTATACTATCTAATCTTTTGTATAGTTCCAACAATTGGCTTTCTCAATTTTCTTTATATTCTATTTTGTTTGCAGATAAGTCATCTTTAAAATAATATGTTTTGGAAACATACTCATCTGTGACTCAAAATATTAAATCTATTTGGTGTAATACATTTTTCAAAAATCATTCTAATTTGACTATTTCTGACTCCATTTGTATCAAAATACTATTTTTGGGATTACTGGATGTTCTGAGTGTATTTTCGGCCAATCTGGTGCTTTGTTCTGACATAAATTTAGTAGTATTTAATGTTTGTTCTGCTCACTCCAGGCTAAGCTTGTTTCACTCTATCATTTGATTTATTTGATTTTGGCTTTGTTGGTATTGCAAACGAGCAGCATTTAGTGCATTTTTACTTCTTTCTACCATTAGACCATAATTGGCTAAATTATCGTTTAATTCTACTAATTTTGTTCATTCATCTATAGTATCTCCTTCTTTAAAATTGATTTTTTTGACACTTCACATAGCTTGTGCAGAAATTACAATTTCTTGTGCTCATACTATTTTACCAGGCTTGTTTATTTCTATTTCGTTGGTAAAATCTCCTAGCGTTTTTGTTTCCACAAAAAAGTCTAACTTTTCGGCTTTAATGTTGCCTCATAATGTGGAAAATGTTAGAACAATTATTATTAATAAAAAAGAACTAAAGCTGACAACACTCATTTTTTTGTTATTTTGATAGAAATCCTTTATTTTCAAAAAATATTTAAATTGGGAGAGATATTGAATGTATTTTTCTAAATTCATATTAGTGTTTTAAATTTAAAATTTATAAGTTTTTGGAGTCATTGATTATATTTTCAAAACATTTCATCATGTCTTTTAGGTCTTCAGATTTTATGAGAATCATGGCACTATCTGAAGAAAGTACAATGAGATCGTTTCATGGATTTAAATTAAATTTTTCCCTGACACTTTTGGGTATGACTATTTGTCATTTTGTACCAATTGATGCAGATCCTTCAATTTTCATGTGAGGATGTTTTACCATTTGTTGCAAATCAAAAAATAAAAAGTATGAAATGTATAACTTTTAGAAAAATTAATACAATAGATTTTTTATTTTTGTCTCCCTTGTGCTCCTTTTGTAAAGGAGCTGGCCCCGACTGTTCGGGGACTGAGGATTTTAGGGAGCTGTTCGCGTAGCTAGAGGAATTTAAATCCACCTAGTTTCACAGAGCAGTCTACTTTACAAAGGAGGACAGAAAAAAAAACCATCTTTTCATAAAAAATTTTTTGTTTTGAATTTATATGGACTTCTACACTACGGTCTAAATTACAACATAAAGAAATCATACTATTTTGGCAATTTTTATTTTTTGAAAAATTTGTTCCAGTAGTCTAGTCGTAGTATTGAATCCAAATGTAGTGGAGGAATTTTGTGTTTTTTTGATAGATTTTGAAAATATTTTTCAATTTCTTTTTCTTTGGTTTTGGTTTTTAATAAATCCCCCTGATTTCATTCTAATTTATTAGAATGAAATCTTTCCCCCTTAATGAAGGGGGAGCTAAAATAAATTTTTTTGAGTCTGCTGTCGATTGGTATTTTTATATCCATTGGATAAATGGTTTCTTTTCATGAAATAATTTCGTGTGCATACCCAAACATTTTGATAGCAAAAGTGTTTGTTTTACTATCTATTTCTGCCTTCATTGTCTTTGCAATTATTTCGTTTAGTGTCTTTAAATTGTTTCAGAATTTTTTTAAATCTAAATTTTGGTCTAAAATTTGATTAAACTTTTTTATTCTGTTTGTCTTTATATTATATATTCTTTTGTTGTATTTGGAATTGGTCAAAAAATCATATCGTCGTGTGCTATTACATTTTTTGTTTTGTCGAAAATTTTGTAAGACTTCTTGGTCTTTGGATATTTTTTCTCAAAACTCTCACCATCGAGACTCTCCTGATCAAGCTATTTGATATCATACCAATGAGCACTGAATAGTAAGATACAAAAATAAATTTTTATCTTTATTTTTTATTTGGCTTCGAGCTTTTTTTAATGCAAAAAATTGAGGATCGGATTGTTCCAGTTTTTTGATTTTTTGTATGTCGTATTTTTGTATAAATTTTTCTATGTCCATCATGAATTTCTAATCTAAATTATGATAATTTATAGACAATTTTTATATAAAAACAAAACTTTATTTGTTTTATAATCACACCAACCCTGCCTACCGGACAGGCAGGCCCTCTTTGAAAAAGAGGGGCTTAATATTTGTAATCATTCCCCCTCTTTTTCAAAGAGGGGGCTAGGGGGTGATTTATTGATATTGATATCTTACTATATCAAGTCTGGATAGCGTGGGACTGTAATTGTTGCGAGAAATCTATTTACTTAAATAAGAGATTCCTCGACTTTGCTCGGAATGACAGTGACTTGTTTGATATGATAAATTTGAAAATTTTAAGGCGATTGATAATCGCCCCTACACCTTTTCTACGTGAAAACTTTATGAACTTTTAATTTTTAACTATCTGCTGTCTACTTTTGTCTATTTTGTCTTGAAAAATGAAATCAATATTGTATTATACGTTTTGGTTTTTTTATTTTTTTATACAAAAAATTATGTGATTATTTTGAAGTAAAGCAAAAAAGTATGTTTATTCTTTTGGAGAAGGAAAATGAATAAGCAAATACATCCTTGGATGAAAATGAGCAAATTTAGCAGAAATGATTTCTTTAGGATTGCCTATTCCTGATGGGTTTACTGTGACAACAGAAGCTTGTGAACTTTATTATAAAAATGGTAAGACTAACAGTCAAGAACTTTTGGAGCAAGTGGAAGCTAAGTTACACAAACTAGAAAAAGCTATGTGAAAAAAATTATGAGATTCACAAGATCCATTATTGGTCTCTGTAAGATCTGGAGCTGCTGCGTCTATGCCAGGTATGATGGATACGGTTTTGAATTTATGATTAAATGATGAGTCTGTGGTTTGATTGGCAAATAAAACATGAAATGAAAGATTTGCGTGGGATAGTTATAGAAGATTTATTCAAATGTTTGGTGATGTGGTTATGTGAGTAGATCATCATCATTTTGAAACGCAATTACAAAGAGTAAAGACTGAAAGATGATTAAAAGATGATACTGAATTAAATGTGGATGATTTAAAAAAGGTTGTATACTTATATAAAGACACTATTCAAAAAGATACATGAAAAATGTTTCCAAATGATGGTAGAGATCAATTGAAAATGGCTATAGATGCTGTATTTAATTCTTGGAATAATGATAGAGCTATATCTTATAGAAGAATGAATAATATAAAATGACTTATATGAACAGCTGTAAATATCCAAGCGATGGTTTTTGGGAATATGGGCAATACTTCTGGTACTGGAGTTTGTTTTACTAGAGATCCTTCTACTGGAGAAAATAAATTTTATGGAGAATTTTTGATGAACGCACAATGAGAAGATGTGGTTGCAGGTATTAGAACTCCTAGAGAAATATTTGAACTATCCAAAGAAATGCCAGAATGTTACACTGAATTAGTAGAGATATACAAAAGATTGGAAAAGTATTACAAAGATATGCAAGATATGGAGTTTACTATACAAGAAGGTAAACTATATATTCTACAAACTAGAAATGGAAAAAGAACTGCAGCTGCTGCTATCAAAATGGCAGTAGACATGTTACATGAATGATTGATTGATGAAAAAACTGCTGTATTGAGAGTTGATCCAAATCAATTAGATGCATTGTTACACAATCAAATTGATCCTAATGCAAAAAAAACTGCTGTAGTTTTGACTAAATGACTTCCTGCTTCTCCATGAGCTGCGGTATGACAAATCGTATTTACTGCACAATCTGCACATGATCAAAATCAAGAATGAAAAAATGTAATTTTGGTTAGACTTGAAACTTCACCAGAAGATATAGAATGAATGGCTGCTGCAAAATGAATTTTGACGGCTAGATGAGGTATGACTTCTCATGCTGCTGTAGTAGCTAGAGGTATGTGAAAATGTTGTGTTTCTGGTTGTGGAGATTTACAAATAGATGAAAAAAACAAAACTCTTGTAGTAAAATGAAAAACTTACAATGAATGAGATATGTTGACATTGGATGGTACTACTGGAGAAGTTTTTGAATGAGCTTTGCATACTATAGAGCCAAATGTTTCTGGAGATTTTGAAACTTTGATGAAATTGGCAGACAAGTATAGAAAGCTAGAGATCAAAACAAATGCAGACACTCCAAAAGAAACAAAAAAAGCTATAGAATTTGGTGCTGAAGGTATTGGTCTTTGTAGGACAGAACATATGTTTTTTGAGGAAAGTAGAATACAAGCTGTAAGAGAGATGATAGTAGCAAAAGAGACATCAGAAAGAGAAAAAGCATTGGCAAAAATCGAACCATATCAAAAACAAGATTTTGTAGACTTATTCAAAATTCTTGAATGAAAACCAATGATAATTAGACTTATAGATCCTCCATTGCATGAGTTCCTTCCACAAGAAGAAAAAGATATAGAATCAGTAGCAAAAGCTATAAATATCTCTACTGAAGAGTTGAAAAAAATTATAGAAGATCTACATGAAATCAATCCTATGCTTGGATTTAGAGGATGTAGATTGGGAGTAAGATATCCTGAAATTACAAGAATGCAAGCTAGAGCTATATTCAAGGCTGCTTTGGAAGTTGCTTGAGCTAGACCTTGGATTGAAATTCCTTTGGTTGGGCATGCAGAAGAATACAGAATATTAAAAAATATTATCGAAGAAGTGGCAGAAGAACTTGGAGCAAAATGAAAAGTAGACTACCAAGTATGATCTATGATAGAAGTACCTAGAGCTGCGCTTACAGCCGACGAATTTGCTGCAGATTGTGATTTCCTAAGTTTTGGAACAAACGATCTTACTCAAATGGGTTGTGGATTCTCTAGAGATGATGCTGGTAAATTCTTATGATTGTATGTAGAAAAAGGTATTTATGACCAAGATCCATTCCAAGCTATAGATCAAAGCTGAGTTGGACAATTGATGAAGATTTGTATAGAAAAAGCTAAATCAGTAAATCCAAAAATTCACATAGGAATTTGTGGTGAGCATGGTGGAGAGCCAAGTTCAGTAGAATTCTGTCACAAAATATGATTAAATGAAGTTTCTTGTAGTCCGTATAGAGTGCCTATTGCTAGATTGGCGGCGGCGCATGCAGCAATAAAAAATGGATAATTGATAGTTGATAATTGAAAATTAAGGATTTTTTTGTCATCCTGATGAGCAAAGTGAAGAAGGATATAAAAAATCTGAATAAAATAAAAAAAATCTCTGGTCTTTGGACTGGAGATTTTTTAATATAACATATTGCGTAATATTTTTTATATAAGTCAAACTAAAACCTTGAAAACAAAAACTAATTATATAAATTAAAGAACATATTATTTTTATAAATTAATTTAATTATAGATGAGTAATGAAAAAAAATGGAGGATCAATTATTTAATTTGATTATTAATAAAAATTTAAGCCTTATTAAAAGTCATCTTAAATTATCTCCTGAAGATGTTGATTCACAAAATGATCAATGATTAACACCATTGATGTTTGCTGCTAAACTATGAAACAAAGAAATTGTAGACTTTTTGAAATTTAAGTGAGCAAACCTTGAATTAACTAATAAATCTTGAATGACAGCATTTATGTATTCGATAATGTATTATAATCAAACACATAAAGATCTTGAAATAATAGAATCTTTAATTACTGAAAAGGTTCTAAACTTAGAAGATAAAAATGGAATTACTCCACTGATGATAGCAAAAAAATATAAACATGAAGATGTTTCTAAGCTTTTAATAGAATATGGTGCAGTACAAGAATAATTATATCAGGCTTATTAAAGCTTTGTTTTGATTTTACTGGATTTTTAATATTCATTCAATATAATGTTTTATGTTTGTTATTGAATATAGTCTGCTATTTTTATATTGTTTTTATATATTTAAATGGGTAATTTCTTAAAGTTTTGAGAGATGTCAAATGGCTTTATTAGCGTGTTTTTAAATTGAAAGGTAAATGTAGTAAGTAAATCTTGAAAAATATTGAGTAATGATTGGTTTGATAGTGTTCGAAAATTTTCAGAATGATATACTGTCCTACCTTGATGATTAGGTATAAAAATATATAATTTATCTGTTTTCAATAAAAACTATGAATGATTTGCAAAACAACTTAAAGATTTGACAAGATGAATCAGGGATGATAAAAGCATCTGATTTTCGAAACTTTCTAAACAATGAGCTTTCAGAATTAGGCATCTCGGTATCAACTGATGAGAATGACTCTGAACCTATAAACAATGGAGGAGTAGAAGTAGTGATACCGTTATGAAACAAAGAAGAAGTTTTAAAACGTAAACAAGAAAATAAGCCTGTTGAAAGAAATCAACATGGTTTTGTTGTAAATCAAGAACGAGAAGAGATTAAACAAAAAGTTTTTGATAAGAAGGGTTATGTTTGTTCAGATTGTGGTGTAAGAGAAGATTTAGATGTTCACCATATTTTACCTAGAAAGATGTGATGAAGAGATATTATAAGTAATTTAAAAGTGTTATGTAGAGATTGTCATGAAAAATTACATTGATATGAAATAATTGATGATACTGAAAATAAAGGTAAATGACCAAGTAAAAAATTAATACTTATTCATAAAGCAATGGATGAGAATTTGAAATTGTTTATAGTGTACAAAAAGTTTGATGAAGATCAGGAAGATTATATAACAAGAAGAGTTATAGATCCTATGGAACTTTATTATGAAAATGGTAGGCAATATCTAAAAGCTTATTGTCACTTAAGAAAACAACAAAGAAATTTTAGAATTAGTAGAATAGCAAAGATTGAGTTGAGGTAGTGTTTTTAAATTGTTTTAATAAAAAATGACAGAAATAATTAATCCATTTTGTGCATGATGTAAAAAGTGATCAGAGCATATATGTTGCATAAATAGTGCTGAACGATTAGATTTTACTAGATCATATCTTAATGCCACAAAAATATTGGCAGAAGCATTGAAAGAAGAAGACGAAGAACAACTTTTTCATCCTTTAGCTTTTATGATTAGACATTCAATAGAATTGCTTATAAAAAACGAATTAATAAATAAATGTTGAAAGGATTTTAAGGATGTGGTTGGAAAAAATCATAATTTAAAAAAATTATTAAATGAATTAGTTTGTGAAACTACGATTTTTAATCATATAAAAAAAGATGAAATATTAATATTTGATAACTATGATAAAGATTCTTATGTATTTAGATACCCGGTTGATAAGAACAATCAAAATACTTGCGATTGATTGTGCTGTTTTTGAATAGATGAGGTTATTAAATTATGTGATAATATGTTAAATTTTATTGATAAAGAGTATCCTGATAATAATTATTAGTATTGAAATATTTATTAGAAGATTTTTTCAGTAATATATACAATGTTAAAAAGAGATTTTGAATAGTTTAATAAAATGAAAAAAATTTGCTTATTGTGATGAATTGACATGTAGTAATAAATAACGTTAAAATTTTAAAAATACAGTTTTTTATAATATAAAATTTAAAAAATGATAAAAAAATTTCCTAAGAACCATAATAAAAAATGGACTAATGAAGACATTAAAAAACTTAAAGAATTAGCAAAAATTAATAAAATGGTTGATACTCCTACAAGAATTATTGCTATAAAATTGTGAAGAACCGAATCTTCTATATATAAAAAAGCACAAGAATTATGAATATCATTAAAACCGACAAATCAATCTCCGTATTGAACTAAATAGTTTTTATGTGATCGTATGGTTTTATATTATTAAAATCTACTTCTTAATTTTCCCCAATGGTTCTCATTCTGTGAAGCCAGCGTTTGTTTGAACTCCTACAATAGCTTTTTCATTAAATTCTTTTAAATCATTGGCTCATACGTAGGTCATAGCAGAGCGAAGTCATGCTACAAAATCATCTACTATATCTCACACAGATTCTCTTCATTTTTTGATATATATTTTGGACGTGGAAATTCATTCACGAAACATCTCTCTTTTTGATAATTCAAATTTGGATGTGTTTTGATTTCTTAGACTTACTGCTTTTTTGGAAGCCATACCATAATTATCTTTGTACATACTTCAGTCCATATCATATTTTACATCTCATACAGACTCAAAAGTACCAGCAAAAAGTGATCATCGCATTACGTGATTTGCTCATGCTGCTAGTGCTAGATTCATGTCTCTAGGAGATCTAATTCATCCATCTGCCCGTACAAATCATCAGTGTTTTTTGGCTTCTTGGGCGCATTTGTATACTGCTGTAAATTGTGGTCTACCTACACCAGTTTTTATCCTAGTAGTACACATAGCTCCTGGTCATATTCATACTTTTACTCAGTTTGCTCATGCTTTGATAAGATCACGAGTAGCACTTTCTGTGATTACATTACCTGCGATAAGTGTCGGCTTGTCTCCAAAAAGTTTTCTAAATTTTTTGATATTTTCTATCATAGATTTTTGATATCAGTGTGCTGTGTCTAGTACAAATATATCTATTCATAATTCAAATAATCTGTGTACTTTTTCTTCAAAACTATTTATTCATATAGCTACAGCCACATTCAATTTTCAATTTTTATCCAATGTGGGCTCGTAAATACTATTTCTGATTGTGTTTTTTTTGGTTAATATTCATTTTAATGTTCCATTTTTGTCTACTATTGGCAATGATGAGATATTTTTTTCATCCATCAGATTAAATGCATCTTCGTTTGAAATTCACTCTTCTCATGTGATCAGTTGTCATCTTTTTATATTTCACAACAATGAAAATTGATCTAAATCTTCTAAATCTTTTGGTTTGAAGATTCAGATTGCCTTGAAGTCATCGTCCACCATCACCACACAATTGTGATCTCTTTTGTGAATTATTCACATAGCGTCTCTGATTGTGTTGTTTTCTTTGACAGTGATAGGTGTGTCGTATTTTGGATTTGCGCCTTTTACATGGGTTATAACTTTTTCCAATGTTTCCATGGACATGTCTTGAGGTAGAACAACCAATCATCAGTAGCGAGCAATGGTTTCAGCCATTCTTTTTCATGCTACAGCATTCATGTTTGCTACTACTATTGGTATTTTAGTTCCAAAAGAGTGTGTGGGTGTTACATCGATTTCAAATCTAGATTTTCATTCAAAATAATTTTGAAACAAAAATACGTCCTGATAGGTGAGTTCTTCATTTTCATAGATTGGGTTGTTAAATTTCATGGTTTATAAAGTTATACTATATAAAGAAAAACAAAAATAGGTATAAGAAAATTATATATAAAATGCAACAAAAAATTAAATCCCTTATTTTAACTGTTTTTTTCAACAACCATTTTTTTTAAAAAATTACTTGATTTTAGATTCTAGATTTATATAAGTTGCTTCACGCGAATATTTTTTTTATTGTGCGGGTATGATGTAGTTGGTGTAGCATAGCAGACTTCAGCTCTGTTTGTACGGGTTCGAGTCCCGTTACCCGCTATTTGTAATATTAAAAAAAACCATGTTAAAACAAATAGTTTTGGGTATGTTGTTTATGTGAGCTGGTCTTGCTTTAGTCTATTATTCATCTCAACTTGTTGATGTTATGGGTAGGAGCGACCGAGCAGAAAAAAATCTTTGATGAACCAGAAACGCTATAATTTTGTTTGGTTTTGTAGTAATAGTGTTGTGAGTTTTGTTTATGTTTGGTATGTTAAATATGTGATCACCTACAGATGTTGCTACAACAAGCATTGTTAATTAGTTGTTAATATGGGTAGATGGCATCTCGATGAATGGAGACACCTCACGACTAGTGTTGTTCAAAAGTTTGTGTATATTATACGGGGAGATGGCATCCCGAATTATCGGGACTCGTTTCACTCGGAGCAAAAGTCAATTGTATCTCGATGAGTGGAGACACCTCACGACTAGTGTTGTTCAAAAGTTTGTGTATATTATACGGGGAGATGGCAGAGCGGTCAATTGCATCAGACTGTAAATCTGACGCCTCACGGCTACGTGTGTTCAAATCACACTCTCCCCAGACTTAAATTATATATGGGCCCTTAGCTCATTTGGCTAGAGCGCCTGCTTTGCACGCAGGAGGCGATCGGTTCGACTCCGATAGGGTCCAATTTAAAAGTAAAAATAGTTGCTCCTATAGCTCAACTGGATAGAGCAACGCCCTTCTAAGGCGTAGGTTGAAGGTTCGAATCCTTCTGGGGGTAAATTAAATTGTAAAATTAGGTTAGTTTTATTATTTGCTATATGTCTCTCTTGGATAGAGCATCCCGATTTATCGGGAAGGTTGAAGGTTCGAATCCTTCTGGGGGTAAATTAAGAAAGCAAAAAGCTTGAAATAAAAAAAATGTGTGGGCTCTCGTAGTCTAGCGGTTAGGACGTCGCCCTCTCACGGCGAAGATCGCGGGTTCGATTCCCGCCGGGAGTGAGTTAATTGTTTATAAGGTTAAATGGAAAAGCTTTTGCTAAAGGTTTAGGACGGTCCGGCTAGCCGGACAGAATCGCGGGTTCGATTCCCGCCGGGAGTGAGTTAATTGTTTATAAGGTTAAATGGAAAAGCTTTTGCTAAAGGTTTAGGACGGTCCGGCTAGCCGGACAGAATCGCGGGTTCGATTCCCGCCGGGAGTGAGTTAATTGTTTGTTATTTAATTTATAAAATATTGTATGCAAGAAAAATCTTTCGCACAAAAGAACGAAAGGATGGTATATACGAATGGTTCTATAAAAGCATGAACGATTGTAGTTGTTGATGAAGAAAAAAATAATTTATGATCTTTTCCTAGGCATGTTGCACTTGCAATGGCAGAAGAAAAATGATTAGATTTAGTTCAAATGCATTATGATCCTGTAAAACAAGTTTGTACTGCATTGTTGACTGATTATGGTAAGTATATGTATAAAAAACAAAAAGATGAAAAAGAAAAGAAAAAAAATCAAAAACAGAGAGTTTTGAAAGAATTAAAAATAAGTTATGGTATATGAGACAATGACTTAGATCTGAAAATAAAAAAATGAAAAGAGTTTTTGATGGAATGACATAATGTTAAGTTTTTTATAAGACTTAGATGAAGAGAAAAAATATACGAATGAAAGGCGGTTGAAAGATTAAATGAAATTGTGTTGAAATTATCTGATGTTTGAAGAACACAATTCTCTACTCCAAAAAAAGAAGCACAATGATATAGTATTATTTTATTCAGTAAAGTTTAAAAGATGGCAAATAAAGCAAAATCTCATAGTGGTGCATCAAAAAGATTTAAAATTACAAAAAAATGAAAAGTTTTGTCTTCTAAATCTTGTAATAATCATTTATTGACAAATAAATGAAAAACAAATAAAAAAAGTCCCTATGGTAAAGAATTGTCTCAATCTAATAGTAAGATGGTTAAAAATTTACTTCCTTATAAATAGTATAAAAAATGGTTAGAGTTAGTAATGGTTTACAAAGACAAAGAAGTCATAAAAAATATATAAAAGCAGCTAAAGGTTTTAGATTGGGAAGAAAAAATCTTTATAACCAAGCTAAAGACGCATTAGTTAAACAATGACAACATGCTTATGTTTCTAGAAAACTTAAAAAAAGAGATTTCAGAAATCTTTGGACAGAGAGATTGTCTGCTGTATTAAGAGAAAAATGATCTAAATATAGTTCTTTTATAGGTTTGATGTCTAAAAAAAATGTAACGCTAAACAGAAAGGTTTTGTCTAATATAGCAATTGCTTTTCCTGAAGTGTTCAATAAAATCTACGAAGAAGTTATTAAATAATTTAGCGTTAAACGCTTAACATTTAATTGTTGGAGCGTTATACCTTGCCGGGGTGGCGGAATTGGTAGACGCGATGGACTTAAAATCCATTTCCACTAATATGGAGTACCGGTTCAATTCCGGTCCTCGGCAAACTAAAATAAAGATTAAAAAACTATTTATTATTAAAATAATAAAATTATGTGATTTACTGTCCGAAGAACTTGAGATTTAACAACAAACGAGAGAATGATTTCTTTTTATAAAAAAGAATTACGATCTTCTCATATTTTGGAAAAAGCTAAAAAACAAAGACACTATGGTACAAAGTGGTATAGAAAATTTGTTGCTTATGATTTTCCTAGTTCTAGAAGATACAAGAGAATTAAAGCTATTGTTTCTAGTGCTTATAGAACAAATAAGAAAAAATATAATACTTTGGCACAGTTGTGAAAAATTGCTTAGTGTTTGTTTTTGTTTTTTTATATATAATTTAATAATAAAATGTATGCTGTAATAGAATTGAAATGACATCAATATATAGTTGCAAAATGAGACAATATTGTTGTAAATAAAATAGAATGAGACAAATGAGATAAAATTGAAATAACTGAAGTTTTGTCAGTTTTTGATGAAAAATGAGAAAATGTTTTAGTTTGATCTCCTTATGTATCTAAGGCAAAAGTTTCTGTTGAAATTATAGAAAACAGAAGATGAGCAAAAATGAATGTTTTGAAGTTTAAAAGAAAAAATAGATATAAAAGAAATATCTGATTTAGACCGTATGAAACAGTTTTAGAAATTAAAAAAATAGAAGTTAATGGTTAAAGAAACCGTTTTAGAATGGGATTGAGAAGTTGTTGAAAAATTGCCAGCATGAGTTATGAAAATTAAATTAAAGGATATTGGTACTGAAATTCGTTGTAAATTATCTGGTAAGATGAAACAAAAACACATATCTGTTATACCGGGTGATTGGGTAAAGGTTGAAGTAAATCAGTATGACATGACTCAAGGTCGTATCGTTTATAGATACAATAATTATGGTTCTGTCCAAGAAGTTGTTACAGATCTTGGTGATGCTTAGATATGTTATATAATTTATATTGCTTATTTGAATGAAATGAAAGTAAAAAGTTCGATAAAAAAAAGATGTATGTTTTGTCAGATAGTTAAAAGAAAATGAAAACTTTTTGTGATTTGTAAAAGAAATCCAAGACATAAAACAAGACAAGGATAAATTTTTGTAAAATTAAATATTGCCCATAATTTATTTTAATTAAAATTTGATAGAATGTTTAGATTGATGTGACATGTTCTGCCTGAGGAGAAATCTATATGGATAGCCCTAACCAATATATATGGTATTGGAAGAAGCAGATCAAAAAAGATATTAGATAAAATCGAAATTCCTTTTATGAAAAAAGTAAAAGATATTTCTGAGGATGAACAAAAAAAGATTAGTGACGAACTTCAAAAATATGTTTTGGAAAGTGATCTAAAAAGAGAAATAGCTTCCGCTATAAAAAGGTTGAAAGAAATTAAATGCTATAGAGGTATTAGGCATAGTATTGGTCTTCCTGTTAGATGACAATGTACTAGAAAAAATGCTAGAACAGCTAAAAAACTTCTTGGTAGATCAAAAGTTAGACCTGTTTTGAAAAAATAAATTTATTTAATTAGTTAATTAATTATTATGGCTTCTGCAAAAAAATCAAATAAGAAAAAAGACACAAAAATTACAAGTTGAGTTTTGCGTGTTAATACAACTACAAACAATACTCTTATTGTGTTGACTGATGGAGAATGAAACAAGATTCTTGGTTGATGAACATGACTTTTATGATATAAATGAGCAAAAAAAGATACTCCTTATGCGGCAGAAATGCTTACAAAAAGTATTTTAAAAGAAGCTCAAAATTATTGATTGAAAGAAATTTGACTTATAATAAAATGAGTTGGTATGGCTAGAGATGGTGTTTTTAAAGCTATCAATGAAATTGGGCTTATTGATTTATTGTATATACAAGAAGCAACACCAATTCAATTTGGTTGAGTTAAAGGTATAAGACCAAAGAGAAATTAAAATAAGTTGAATATATAAAAAATAAAGGAATATTGCTTTCCGTTAAAAAATTTATAATTTATAATTAATCATAATCAATGAGGTATACATGACCAAAGTTTAAACTATGTAGAAGAGAACAAGTTAATTTGTTTTGAAGTGAAAAATATGATGTTAAAAAAAGAAGATCACTTCCATGACAACATGGTTCTTCTATGAAAAGAAATTCAGAATATTGAAAACTTTTGAGAAACAAGCAAGTTTTAAAAAGATCTTATCTTTTGTCTGAAAAGCAATTTTCTACATTAGTGCAAAAACATTCTGCTAAATACTCAAAAAATAATTCAATAAGTCATGATTTGGCTTTATATATCTTTTTAGAATCTAGAATGGATTCTATAGTATATAGATCTGGTCTAGCAAAAACGATAATTCAAGCTAGACAAATGGTTGGTCATGGTCATTTCTTATTAAATGGTAAAAAACACAATATTCCATCTACTTTTATAAAAGTTTGAGATAAAATATCATTAAAAGAAAAATTAAAAGACTCTTCTTTATATTCTGGAGCTTCTGTAAATAAAGCATTAAAAATTCCTTCATGGATAAAATTGGATAAGAATAAATATGAAATAGAAGTGTTATCTCTGCCTAAATTATGAGAATTATGAGTTTTGGCTGATATATTGAAAGTTATAGAATTCTATGCTAGAGCGTAATGAAATGAGAAATTTGAAATGAAAAATGAGAAATGAAAAATGAGGAAATATTAAATATCAAATAATAAATTAATAAAATAAAAAATTTATATTCTTTTAAAAAACTATGCTAGATATCCAAAAGTTTATAGGTACACCAAAAATTGTTGTTTCTGAACAAGAAAACAATGTGACGAAGTTTGAATTAAATTATTTGCCTAGATGATTTGGACACACTCTTTGAAATGCTCTTAGAAGAATTATATTGTCGTATAATGTTTGATGAGCAGTTACTTGATTGAAAATTAAGTGAGTTCCACATGAATATCATGTTGTGGATTGAGTAAAAGAGGATGTGATTGCAATTATGTTAAGCTTTAAAAAACTTAGATTTAAGTTTGATCCTAGTGTAGAAAGTATACAATGGATTCCTCAAAGATTTAAATGAGTTTGAAAATATGATTCTAGTTCGTTAAAATTACCGAGTGGAGTTGAATTATTAAATCAAGATGAGTATTTATTTGAGATTACAGATCCATCTTTGGAATTGAATATAAATCTTAGAGTAGAGAAATGATATAAATATTATAGTGTTGATTTTTTGAGAAATCGTGATAATGAACAAGAAAATGTTGATGTAAATACACTTGTCATAGACAATGAATTTAAGTTAGTTGATTATATAAAATATGATATTAATGAAGTTATAGATGACTTTACTGGATGAACAAAAGATAGTTTAATAATGGAAATTAGATCGTTGTTTGGTGGTGTTTCAGCAAAAGAAATAGTTATGTTTGCTTGAGAAGTTTTGGCTTCATATGCAAAATTATTTATATTTGATGATGTATATATTGATAAATCTGTTTTGATGGAGTACGATGAACTTAACTTTGAAAGAGAAAAATTACCAGAAGAAACTAACATAAAAACAATGCCTATAGATGCGTTGCCTTTGAGTGAAAGAACTAGAAACGCATTGATAAAAAATGCAATATTGTATGTAGAAGATTTGGAAAAAAAGAAAAAATGAGAATTATTGCTTATGAAGGGTGTTGGAAGAAAAGCTATTGATGAAATAAATCAGTCTTTGTGAAACATATGAAAAGCTTTGGCTGGATAGATAAAAATTTAAATTATTTGTTTAATTAAAATGAGACATAGAATTAATAAGTTAAAACAACTTAATACAGGTGCAAAGAAAAAAGAAGTTTTTTTGAGAAACATGCTTACTAGTTTGGTTAAGTTTGGTAGAATAACTACTACTCCAAAAAGAGCTAAGGTTTTAAAGGCTGAGGCTGATGCATTTTTTTCTAAACTTGTAAATACTTATACTAGATACAATACAGAATCTGATTCAAAAAGAGAGTGTATTAATTTAGTTAAAGCTACTATATTTTGAGAAGCTGAAGGAAAAAAAGTTATTTCTGAAATATTGCCAAAATATGTTTGAGAAAAGAGATCTTCTTATATTGTTACTTATAAAATTGGTTTTAGAAAATGAGATTCAGCAGAACAAATTATGCTTAAATTAATTTAATTTAAGATTGTGTGATATATATCTTGTTTTTTATAGAATCAAGCTTATATTAAATACAAAGATTATAATGTTTTATATAAAGAAATTGGTTTAAAGATGGAATTTACAAAAAATGATTTGAATAAGACTCTTTGGGTAAAAAGAGTTGATCAAGAAAAGAATAGAAAACGATACAAAGTAGATGCAAGTGGTCTTACTTTGTGAAGACTAGCTGTGGATATTGCAATTAAACTTTCTGGAAAAGATAAATCTTATTTATCTGATTTTTGGGATGCTTGATCTTATGTTGTTGTAGAAAATGCTGGTAAATTTATTGTAAAATGAAACAATAAATTAAAACAAAAGACATACTATTCTTATAGTGGATATAAAGGTAATGTAAAAAGCATAACTTTGGCAGATTTGATTCAAAAAGATCCTGCTAAAGCTTTATGGTTTGCTGTTAGATGAATGTTACCAAAAAATAAGCTTAGGGATGCTAGAATGAAAAGACTTAAATTGGTTGTTGATACAACTACAAAATATGATAATTTTAAACCTGTAAATTTATATAAATAATGGTTACAAACGAATACAATTACGCTGTTGGTAGAAGAAAAGAAACTTCAGCTGTAGTAAAATTATTTCCAAAGGGGAAAGGTAGTTTTAAGACAAAATTGTCTAGTGGAAAAGAAATTGAACTAAAAGACTATTTTGGTGGTAATTCTCATTTGTATGAGAATGCTATAATGCCACTTTTGGTATTGTGAAAAGATTATCCAAAACAATTTGATGCTGAAATAACAATTAGATGAGGAGGTATCGCTGGGCAATCTGATGCTATTAAATTAGCTTTCGCTAGAGCATTAGTTGATTGGAATACTGATTTTAGACTTCAATTAAAACCTTATGGTTTGTTGAAAAGAGACGCTAGAATAAAAGAAAGAAAAAAACCAGGTTTGAAAAAAGCGAGAAAAGCGCCTACTTGGTCAAAAAGATAACAAATTATCTAATAATATTAAAAAGCTCACTTGTGAGCTTTTTTTCTAAATTAAACTAAAGGCTGCAAAGGTTACAAAGTTGCAAAGGTTGCAAGGGTTACAATGTCCATGCTCTTTGAAACCCATTGCAACCCACTGAAACCCATTACAACCTATTGAAGCCTGTTGTAACATTTTTTAGAAACTTTTTATTAGAATTTGTTTTTTTTGGAAAAAATCTTATATATAGATAATCTTTATTTTTTATTAATAAAAAAATATGAAAAAGGATTTGGTTTTGTTTGGAATACAATGATCTGGTAAATGAACACAAGCTGCATTGTTGATGGATGATTTTCCTAATTATAGATATTTAGAACCAGGTCAAATTTTTAGAGCTTTGACTTCAAACAAAAATATAATATCAGACCATATAGCACAACGTATGTCTCAATGAAAAATGTTGGATGATAATTTGGCTTTTGATTTATTTAATATGTATGGCCATTTGTTGACAAAAGATGATCGTATGCTTACAGATTGATTTCCTAGATCTTTGCCACAAATGTACTATTTTTTGAGTAAAGAAGCAAAATATCAAAGAGATTTTATGTGAGTACATTTTTATCTTTCCAAAGAAAGAGCTATTGAAAGGCTACTTCAAAGAGCTAAAGAGCAGTGACGTAAAGATGATACTGTAGAAAGTATCACAAAAAGATTGGACCTTTTTGAAAAAGAAACTTTACCTGTAATAAAATATTTTGAACAGATTGGTAAATTAATTGTAATAGATGCAGATAGACCTGTGGATTTTGTTTATAAAAATTTTTTGGAACAATTAAAAGAATTTGGGTGTATTTAGTTGTTTGTATTTATTTTCTTAAATAAAAGAAAAAAACACAACGGTATAAACTAATGTTTCGTTGTGTTTTTTTTGTTTTATTTTACTTTTTTTCTATAGGGTCCAAAAAGATTTCTCATTTTTCATTTATTTTAATTTTGTATTCTTGTCATGATATAGTTATTTTTGATTTTCATTTTAATTTCATTTTCCAAGATTTACGTGATATGTCATAAATTATACTGGTTATTTGTCATTCTCATCGTAATATATCTAATTTTATTTCATTTGTGGATTGTGAAATAAAGCTTATGATGTTGTTTTGAGATATAAATCTAGTTCCTATTCATCGTCATCATCATACAAACTTTGTAAAATCTTCTTTTTTACCATTGTTTGTCCATCGAATTTTTGTATCATTGAGTCTTTCTACTATTTCTAATCTTGATTTAATTTTTCTCAAAGTATTCTCCACATCTTTGTATAATTTAACATCAGGATTTATTTGAATTCAATTCTTGATTTCTTTTATATTGCAGTAGTATGATGTTCATTTTTTATCTACAACCCTTATCAAATTTTGATTATTTAGTTTTATTCATTCTTTTACTAATAATATTTGGAAGCTATTTAGTATATCTATATCCAAAGTGTTAAGTTTTTTTTTAATTTTTTTGATTTCATCTGTTGTTTTTTTAAATTCAGGAAAATTGTATAAATCTTCTATATTTATGTTTGTAGAAGCTTTATTTATCTTATATTCTCATTTTTCTGATTTTTCACAAGGAATTGAAGTAATCATAATTCAATCATTTGTTCGGTATTCTAATTGTTTTCCAGATGTGTTGTAATAATGATTTATGTTTTTATCCTCCATTATGCTTACTATGTTTTTGTCTCATGAAAATGAAGGAAGATTGTTAGTTATATTAACTCATTCTTTTTGAATTTTATATATTGCTAATTCATTATTTTTTAAAGTAACTTTGTAATAATTATTGTTTATTGTTATAAAAAAATCTTCTATCTTTTGGTTGTTTAGGTTCTTTAAAAACACATTATCTTCTGATCAATCTTTACTTTCAATTCAAAAACAAATTGACTGATTTTTGTCTCATCGCTGAAACACATATGTGTCATCTATAAGTTCTAAGGTAATAAGTCATGTATTAAATAACCATTCTTCTTTATCGCTCCAAACTCTTTTTGATCTTATTTTGTTGAATCACTTGAATTCTGTGTTTGGTCCTACTTTTGCTTTATCTATTATATTTATAATTGTTTTTCTATGATCAGACACTTTTTCTTTTAAATTTTCTTTAGAGTTATCATTTAAAGAAAATTGTATATTTGAACCACTAACTGATATTTTGTTGAAAATCAGTTTTACTCATAAAACAAGTATTTCTTTATTTTTTATTTTTTCATTTGTTTTTTTTTTATTTAATTTTTTATATTTATTAAAATATATTTTTCAGATAGGACGATATTGTCATTTTTCTGTCAAAAATACTTCTCTATAATAAAATTCTCATTCTCTCATGACTTCTTGTCACAAAGAAATGTCATTTAACTTAGTTAATTGTGTGTTTTCAAATTCTTTTATGTTTTCAATTTTTGAAGAAAAAGAAAATTTATTTTCTTTAATTTTGTTTTTTATCATTTCTGAAGTTTTGTATGGATTTGCTTTTGAATTTATTTCTATAGATTTATTTACTCATTGGCTAATATCATAATCATACACAGTATTGTCTAATATTAAGGTTCAATTGTCTTGTAGTTCAAATCATCAAACATTAATCTTATCGAATTCTATAAAAATATTGTTATCTTTGTATGTAAATTTTACTTTTATTGTTATGTCTCTTTTGGATGCTTCGGAAAAATTAGAAATTCATTCAAACTCATGTGAATATTTTATTTGATATATATCTTTTTCTATTTTTTGAATATTGTGATTAAATTCTTCGTTTGTTATTGGTTTTCATTTTATAAATAAGTTGTTCTTTAAATATTCTTCAGCAACTCATTCTTTGTCGAAAAACTCACTTAAATTTAATGTATTTGAAAAATCTATTTGTTTTTCTCAAAAAGAAATTTCATTTCATTTTAAATTTCAAAGCAAAGCTTCCGTGTTGTTTGCTTTTACTTTTCACATTCAAACAGCCATTGTAATTACTGTAGCTAGAGGTATTAAAAACCTTTTGCTGTAAGACAAACCTTTGTTTGAAATCGATTCTCATAATTTATTGATATTAATCATTTTTTAATATTATCCAATATAAATCAATAATGCACATTTATTTTAACTATTTTGTATCAAAAGTCAAATATTTGTAATAGATTTTAAGTTTCTTCTTCATCTTCTTGTTTGTTCATTCTAGCTTTTATTGCAAACACTCATATAACAGCAACAAATACTCATATCAATGATCATAAAACTATTAGCAGTATTTTTAATCATGATCTAGCTCATTTTTCTGCTTTTATTCAACTATCATCAATAATTTTTGTGTCTTCTGAAGTACATTTTTCACTTGGTATATTGTAATATCTTGTTATTTTACATATGTTTGGTAATATTATCATATCCATGTCGTCTTTTGCTATTTCATCTGGTTTTTGTTCTTGAGGATTATTTGTAATCTTTTGTGATATTAGGGCTAATATTTTATTTAGTATAATCTCTCTTTGGTTGTTTTGAGAAAGTTGTTGTTCTGCATCTGATTTTACATTTTCAAATTCTATAAATAACTTTTCCACATCTACTTTAAGATTGGTTGGTAATATTTGTAATATTTCAGATTTAGCTATATCATATTCAGTTCATCACATTGCAGATATAGTTGTTGAATCTGATAATTCATTTACTATTCGTTGTATCTCTTCTTTTTCTTTATCACTTAAAGATACAGAATCTTCACTTAATAAATAGTTTTGTATTGCCACAATATTTGATTGTACTTCTAGTGGATCTATAATTCATTTTTGTAAATTTATCAATAATGATTTAAGTGTTTCGTTTTTTGTACTATGTATTAATTTTGTTATTCTATCATATATTGCTTGTGTTTTTTCATCTAAATCTATAGAAAAATCTATAAAAGAAATTACAATTTCTTTGGATAAAATCTCTGATCATTTTTGATAATATATTTTTCATATTGTGCTTTCGTATTTAGGATCAAATTTTGTAAAAAATACTTGATTACAATAGAAATCTTTTTCATTTCAATCACTTATATCTAGATCTACATAACATTCTTTTTCTTCTTTTGGATCATCAAATAAAACATAAAATGCTACACTGTTGTCTAAATTTTTACCTACCAATATTTCTAATTTTCCGTCTTCATTTGTTTCGTTTGCAGGTATAGATAAAAGTTTAAAATCTCAAGTATAATTCAAATATTCACCACTTGATATCTCTATTCATGTCAAAGTTAATGTTTGTCTTGCATTTGCTTGATTTGCATATTTATCTTCAATATCTATTGATATAAAGTATTTTTGATAATCTGGGTACTCAAAAGAAAAAACTGGAGATTCTTTTGTATCTAGTAAATATCATTCATTTTCTTTTTTGCAATCCACAAGACTCAAACAGCTTGAGCTTTTTTCTATTTCTCACAAACTCACATCTCTAAATAAAACAAGTTTTCAAGCGTTTTCTGTCATTATTCTAGGTTTTAATCATTTTTTAACTATTATATTTCATCATATTCAGACTCATCTATATCATCTGTAAACTACTGCAGCCCTAGGTGTGTATCATACGTCACTAGGTTGAGTATATGTATGAGAAACACGATCTTTTTTTGTTATTAAGTCTCGTTCACCGTCTCAATCAAAATCATAATATATTGTTCTTTCTTGTATAAAGTCACTTCTATCAGATATTATTTTTGATACTACGTCAAATACAACCTCATCTCATACCTCTACTGTTGTTTTGTCTGCTTTTAAGGTTACTAATGGAATATCTGGTCTTTTGGTATCTGGTGGAAAAAATACAATAGGTCAATTTCATATTATTTTTTCGCTAGGATTTATTCAATCATCGCTATCATATAGTGTTACGCCAAACATAAATTCTCCAGGTATTTTTGGCAAAGAAAAGTAAGCATAAGGTATATCTCATGGGGTTATTTTTGTTTCTAATGGTCTAGTTGGATCGTCTTTATAATAATAATATCGTTTGAAATATGATACAAATCAATCAGAATCTTTTGGATTTTCTGCTTGTACTTTTACAATTAAAGGATCAAATTCTGTATTAAATATGTCTCTTACTTGATTTTCATTGAATCAAACTCACATTTCATTTCCATATTGTGGAAAAAATAAAATGATATTACTTAATGTAGGTAAAGAATTGTATACCTTAAACCATATTCTAGTTTTTTGGTTTATTCACATAGATATATCTTCTACTGTAAAGTCTATAAATTGGCATCACATTTCATTAAAACTATGCTTAAAATTATTGTTTTTAAATATTTCTCAATTTCTAGGTTGAAAATAAAAGTTTAAGTTGTTTGACTCTCCTTTTATGTTTACTGAATCTTTAGTATCTATAGAAAAATTTTGATATCTTTCTACTTTGTATGCTGGGTTTACAATTGTGTTTCAATCTATTACTTCTATACATTCTTCATTTTGCCTTAAAATATCTTGGTTTGTCCCAAGCACTTTATATGCAGCTATAGGTGAATTTTTGTCTCATATAAAAATATTGTCTACTATAGTATTTTCCATTCAATTTGCTCAATAAACGTTTAATGTTATTTTGTACGATCATACTTTTCTGTATGTGTGAGATACCCTATTTGTTTGTGTTGATATAGTTTCTCCATTTCAAAAATCTCGAGTGTAATTTACTATATCCTCATTACTTTGCACTACAAAATTTATAGGATTTCATCGTGTTGTTGCTTTTGGTGCTATAAATATTTCTGGTCTAAGTGTGGACTGTATTTCTACTGTTTTTTCTATTTCGCTTATTTTTCCAAATTTGTCTTTAACAGTTAATTTTACTTTATGTTCTCAAACACTATTAAAACTAACTTCTATAATTTTATTATTTTCTTTTGTATTTACTATTTTAGTTGTGTTTGGATTTGAAAAAGATCGTGAATAACTGAGATCGTCAAATCAATTTTCCATATCTAAATCAGACGATAAACTTGCGTCAAATAGAAATTTAGATGGATATTTCCAAGTTTCTGAAGGAGTTTGACTAAATTGAGCAATTGGATCAGATGAATCTACATAAACTTGCATTGTGTCTATGTTTGTTTGTCACAATTCATCTTCTACTGTCAATTTTATTGTGTATGATCATGGTTGTCTAAATTGATATTTAATATTTTTTCATTGAAAAGTTTGTATTTTGTCTCATTTATTGTCAAAAATTTCTCGTGTAAACAATCTAAGGCTTGAAACTACAGAGTATGATGCACTTGAATCAAATGTAAATGTGTTACTAGTGTTTCATTGTTCGGGATTTTTTTTAATTATAGCTACAGGATCTGATATTATGATAAAATATTGTTCTGAAATTCCATTTCACTCATTATCTGTTGTTTTTAAAATGATTTTATATTCTCACTCTTTTGGTAAAATGACTTTGATAGATCATGGTATTCCTTCTCATTGTTTGTTAAATTTAAATCAATCTTTTGAAGATATATCTCGTGAATGAGTAAGTATTTGTCTTCATCATATTGCAATTGTTGCAGATCAATCTAAGACTATTCATCTTTGTCATTCTTGTGTTCCAAATTTTGTTTTTTCAAATGTTTTTAATCTTTTGCTATTTGCAAATACACTTATTACTGCTGCTTTTGGTTTTACGTCAATAGACATAGTTTTTTTTCAGTCAAAAACTCATTTATTTATTTTGTTTGAGCTCCTAACTGTCAGATGAACTATATAATTTCATGCTTCTTCAAAAGTGTGGTTTACTACAGGTCAAACACCTATAGCTTTATCTTGTCAATTTGTATCTCTGTAATACCGAAAATAGTTATCAGAAGGAATCGTTTCATTTGATGGATCAGAACTAGCTCTGGCATCAAAAGTCACATTTAATGGTGCAGAGCCGTTTGTGGGTTTTGCAGTAGCATTTGCTTTTACGGTAAACGTTGTGTTTATTCTAGTTAATATCTGAGATAGTGGTTTATAACAATTGTCCATAAATGAAGCAAAAACATTGTAATTGTATAAATTTGATAGACTGTTTGTTAATTGTATACATTGTTGGTATACAACTTGAAAGCTATAGTCTTGTGGAAATTTTGGAAAAATATTTGAAAAACTTTGATTTAATTGTCAAAATGTGGTTACAGGAGTTTCCATTCAAATTTTGTTGTTTGCTTCAATTTGTACAAAAATATTAGATATTCTATCTCGATCATCTTGTATATCATAATTTGCCATGTAATTGTTTGGTATTGCGGCAAATACAAATCATATTCAGATTAGAGCAGCAAATAAAGTAATTTTTTTGATAATTTTTGTTTTCATTTTTTTATTAAAATCTTTGTAAAATTTATCTATACAACAATTATACTCAAAAAAAGTTTTTTTTGCAAATTTTTGCTTATATTTATTACTATTGAAATTTGACTTTTTTTAATTATTATTTATTTGTTTTTATTTGCTTATTTTTTTTGATGAAAAAAATGAAAAAAAACAGCACAATGACTAAGTTTTATATTGCTGTTGTTTGAGTTGTAGTTGTTGTTTTGTTTTGTGTTTTATTTTGTAAAAAAGATGTGGTTATGTGTGATTCTGTAAAAGAGTATTTAGCTTCAGCTGATTTTGAATGAGTATGACAAGAAGTAAAAAAATGAGATGAAGTTGTAGTTGATTATATTTGAAGATTAAAAGATGGGACGGTTTTTGATACAAGCGTGGAGTCTGTAGCTAAATGATGTGATAAATACAATGATGCTAGAGATTACACTCAGTGATTATGATTTGTGGTGGGTGCTGGTCAGATGATAGCTGGTTTTGATAGGTGAGTAGAATGAATGAAAATTGGTCAGACAAAAACTATTGAAATTGCAGCATGAGATGCTTATGGAGAATGGGATGAGTCAAAATTGATGTCTGTACAAAAATCTCAACTTCAGTTGCCAGATCAATATAAACAGTGAGATGTTTTGTATGCTCCAAATTGACAAGCTATTAAAATACATAAAGTGACAGATGAAGAGGTTATATTGGACACAAATCATGAATTAGCTGGTAAAACTTTGATATTTGATATAACTTTGAAGGAGATAAAATAGTTACAAGTTATAAGTTACAAGTTACAAGTTGCAAGTTGCAAGTATATGGTTCAGAGTGTAGAGTTGTGTTGTAGCCTATAAATAAACAATTATTTTTTAATGCGGTTTGGTATAAATAAAAAACTCGACACTTTGTGTCGAGTTTTTTAACCTACGTTTTTTAGTTTAAATACCCCTTTTGGAGGGATTGTTCTCGTGTCTATTCTTATTGGGAATAGCAGTTGAACACAGATTGTGGAATTTGTTTTAAACTAAATAAACCAATATTATTTTAACACCAAGTTGCTTGGTGGATTGGTTTTGATATTGTTCCATAATTGATCTAATTCTTCTGTATTTGTGTTTGATCAATTTTCGATGGATTGTATATAGTTGATCCATTTTGATATTGTCTCTAGATTGTCTATATATTTTGATGGTATATGATAAGAATTTTCTAATTGATCTTTTAATTCTATTATATTTGTTGAAATATCGTTTTTATTGTATTTTAAACTAAATAATTTGTATATTTTTTGTATTTTAGATTCTAATGATCATTTGTAATAATTATATTCTTTTTGGTTTCATAATAATTGATTTTTGTACATTCACTCTAAATCAAATAGTATAGAATCATTGTGTAATGTAGAATATAATTCTTTTGTCTGTTCTTTTGTAGGTACTTCTTTGATGTCCACAAATCACAAATCTTTTGCTAGTCATATGTCCAACGATTCGCTGTTTTGTGATGTAACTTCTTTTATAAACATCTCTGTAATTTCTTCTGATTTTTTACTATTTTGGTCTAACATAGTAAATGTCTGACTGATGTCTTGTTTTGCTATCGCTTGTCCAAAATCTTTGATATTTTTTATTAATGTAATGTCGTTTTCTTTGATGGCTAATAGTTGTTTGGACATTAACTCTTGGGTTTTGTTATCTTTTTTAACTAATAATTTATCTCATTGATTGTTGATTTTGTACTCGTTATTTTGTTTTGTCACCAATAGGTTTATATTTTTGTCGCTAGAAATAGTAATGTCATTTAAAACGATTTCCATTGAACTATCTGATGAATCTATGGATTCCATTTGTATAAAATCTCATTCTGTGATCATAAGTTGATAATTTTTTTGATCTTTTTGTAATGAAAATCTAGCTGGTCATACTATTTTGGCTTTTGTTCCAGAATCTATGTCAAACACAATTTCTGATCATTTTTTTAGAATAACATTGTCTCAGTTTGATATTTTGTTTGTCTTATAATATTTACCATCATGTTTGATATAAAAGTCTCAATTGAAATCTACAACTTTGGCAATATAATCTGCTGTAACAATATTTGAGTTGTTTTTTACCATAAATCATTCATATGAAAAATCTCCATTGAAGAAATATACTCAATAGATACCAACTATCAAAACTATCATAACAAATCAGTACGCAAAAGATTTTATGTTTACAAAATTGGATATTTTTATACTTCGTAGATTTTTTTTGTTTTTTTGAGAAATTATTTTTTCATATAGAAAAAATTTATCATTTTCATTTATTTTGTGCTCTTTTTGTGCTATAAAATAATCTTTTAATTTCATTATAAACAAAAAGTCTAAATACCACTATATCTATATACGAATGAAAAATGATTTTGTGACAAGAAAATATTTGATAATTGATAGTTGAAAATTGATATGTGATAATTATCCATTATCTATTATTAATTTTCAATCAAATTAATCTATTTTCATGGCTGTGATTAGTCCCTTATTTATTTCAAATTCTATTGTGATTTTTTCTCAGTTTTGTTGATTTAATATTTTAGCATCATGTTTTTTTAATAAATTCATAATATTTCATATTTCATTGTAATCGCAAATTATTTTGTGTATTTGTGTTATTTCGACATCTTGTATTTGAGAATTTAAGATGATTTGTTTTGCACAATCTCAATAGGCTTGTATTAGTCATCAAACTCACAATAAAGTTCATCCAAAATATCTAGTGACTATAATTAGCACATTGTGTATTTTGTGTCATTGTATTTGTGCTAGGATTGGTTTTCATGCTGTATTTGTAGGTTCTCAATCATCGCTTTGTTTAAAATATTCTGGAGTAATTTCTAAATTTCCAAATAAATCAAAGTTTGTGTTTGTTCAGCATGTGTATGCAAAACAATTGTGAGTCGCATCTTTGTGTGTTTCTTTAAAATCTTTTATGATATGTTCTGCTTCTTGTTTGTTTTTTACATGAAAAATGTTTCCAATAAATTTTGATCATTTAATCTTTGGAATTTCGTAAGATTTGTTTGATAATATTGTTTTGTAGAAGTATTTCATAAGGGATTGATAAAGGTTACAAAGGTTTCAAGGGGTTCAAAGTTGCAAGGGTGTGATTTTTTTAAATCCCTCTAGCTCCGCGAACAGCTCCCTAAAATCCTCAGTCCCCGAATAGTCGGGGCCAGCTCCTTTACAAAAGGAGCACAAGGGAGACATAAAACAAAACATCCAATCAATGTATGTGTGAGTACAGATTGCTTTGCAGGCTTCCCGACGTGTTGTGAACTCATTACATTCGCGCAATGACAATGCGCTTGCAAAAGGAGGGGGAAATCATTTCACAGTGCAGGCGCGAAATCGATTTCGCGCCTACAGAAAATGGGAAATTTCTTTTACAAAATGTAGGCGTGAGAACAGATTGCTTTGTAGGCTTCCTGATGTGTTGCGAACTCCTTACATTTGCGCAATGACAATGTGTATGCAAGAAGTGGAGGTAGAAAACAAAAACCCACCTTGAAGAAGGGAGTTAATGTAAAAATATTTGTATTATTTTGTCTCTTTGGTTTTTTGAGCGGCTTCTAGAACTTCTTCTATTGTTCATTTGTAGTTAAACGCACTTTCTGGGATTTCATCCATCTCTCAGCTTATTATTTTTTCAAATCATTCTATAGTTTTTTCCAATGGAACATACTTTCACTCCATACCTGTAAATTGTTCTGCAACACTAAATGGTTGTCCAAAGAATTTTTCTACTTTTCTAGCTCTATATACTATTTGTTTGTCTTCTGCAGACAATTCGTCCATTCCAAGTATTGCGATGATGTCCATAAGTTCTTTGTATCTTTGTAGTACTTTTAAAACTCATTGTGCTACTTGATAATGTTTTTTTCATACTACATCTGATGTTAATATTGTCGAACTACTAGATAATGGGTCTACAGCAGGGTATATTCATTTTGCAGCAATTTCTCTAGCAAGCACTATTGTACTATCCAAGTGTGCAAAAGTTGTTGCTGGTGCAGGATCTGTAAGATCATCAGCAGGTACATATACTGCTTGTATAGATGTAATAGATCATTTATTTGTAGAAGTGATTCTTTCTTGTAGTGTTCCCATTTCGCTTGCCAATGTTGGTTGGTATCATACAGCAGCAGGGATTCTTCACATCAAAGCAGACACTTCGGCACCAGCTTGTGTAAATCTAAATATATTGTCTATAAACAAAAGTACATCTCTTTTTTCTTCGTCTCTAAAATATTCCGCCATAGTCAATCATGTAAGAGCAACTCTAGCTCTAGGTCATGGCATTTCGTTCATTTGTCCAAATACCATAGCTGTCTTGTCTATTACTCCAGATTCTTCCATTTCATGATATAAGTCATTTCATTCTCTAGTTCTTTCTCAAACTCCACAAAATACAGATAATCATGAATGAGCTTTGGCTACATTTGCTATAAGTTCTTGCATTGTTACAGTTTTTCACACACCAGCTCATCCAAAAAGTCAAACTTTTCATCATCTCAATATAGGAGAAATTAAGTCTATTACTTTGATTCATGTTTCCAAAATTTCTGCTTGGTTTGTGAGTTCTTCAAATGTTGGAGCAGGTCTGTGTATTGGTCGTTTTGCTACTCATTTGATTTCTGGTTTGTTGTCTATAGGTTTTCATAATACATTTGTGATTCTACCCAAAACTTCTGGACCTACTGGCACAGATATTGGTGCTCATGAGTTAACTACTTCATCTCATCTTTTTAGTCCATCTGTAGTATCCATAGCGATTCATTTTACTACACCATCTTCTAGTTGTTGTAAAACTTCTATTACTACTGTTTTTCATTCGCTATTTTTGGATTTAGTTTCTAGTGCATCGTAAATGTTTGGTAGCTTTCATTGAAATGCTACGTCTATAACTACTCATCTAATTGAGGTGATTTTTCAACTACTCATTATATAGTTTAAAAGGTTAAAAGGGTTTCAATAGGTTAAAAGGGTTTCAACAGGTTTCAATGGGTTGCAATGGGTTTCAATGGGTTGCAATGGGTTTCAAAGAGCATAGCCCTTGCAACCCTTGCGACTTTGTAACCCTTGCAACTTTGCAGCCTTTGAAACATTGTAACCTTTTAGTTTTTTTTGATTATTTGTGGTTTGTTTCTAAATTCTAATCGTTTTGCTTTTAGTAGGCTTCTATATTGTATTGTATATTGAGCTACACTAAATAGTGTAGTAGTCACTATATATATACCTATAGCAGAATATGTAGAATAAACAAATGTTCACATGATAAACACCATAAATATAGTCATCATTCACATCATTTTGGACATATCTGGAGCATTTTTTCATGGAATAGATGGTGTTTTTGGTTTTACTAGGTTTGTTAATTTCATTTGTAGATATGTAAATACTACGGCCAATCATGTCAAGATTACATTTTTTGTAGCCAACAAATCTATTCACAAGAACATATGATTTATGCTTCCGTCGTCTAGCGCTGTTACGGATGCGTATTTACTACCAAAACTGTAGAAAAAGCTATATAATCGCTCTTCTGGTATTGTTCATTCTGATATTTTTCTAACTGTATAGAATAGTCCAATAAAAATAGGTAATTGTATCAACATCATCAAACAACCTTTTAGAGGTCATTTTCATTCTTTTTTGAAAACTTTCATAGTTTCTTCTGAAAGTTTTTTGGGATCGTCTTTGTATTTTTCTTGTATTTCGTTTAGTTTTGGTTGAAGTTCTCACATACCATGTTGCATTTGGTTTCATGCTGAAGTAAGTTTGATCATAGAAAATCTCACCACCAAAGTCAAAAGTATGATAGCAATTCATAGATTTCATCCAAATATTGCTAAAAATACAATCAAAAGATTGAAGATTGGGCGCATAAGTAGTTGTGTTCACAACATTTTAAAGAATCACATGGGGGAAGTTTTTAAGTTTTAAAATTTTTTGGTTTTATTGTTGTTGTTTTTGTCATTGCGAACATAGTGAAGCAATCTATTTGGTCGTTGATGGATTGCTTTACTGCGCTTATAATGACGGGTACTCTCAATTGCGGGGGTAAAACAAATCACCCACTTATGTAGGCGCGAATTCGAATTCGCGCCTGCAAGAGGAAGGTCAAATAAATCCCCCATCCCTCTTGGTGAAGCGGGTAAATTAAATTTAGGCGTTGATGGATTACTTATTAAACTCGCAATGACAGGGGTTATATCTTCATTACTTCATCTGATTTGGCTTTTACTAGGTTGTCTATTTTTGTATTAAATTCTTTTGTCATTTCTTCTATATTGTTTTCATTTATTTTGTTTTCGTTTTCTGATATTTCTTTGTTTTCCAATAATTTTTTGGTGACTTTCATAGCGTCTTGTCTGCTTATTCTGATTTTGGCTTTGGTTTCTTCTCACATAATTTTAACTCTTTTGGATATATCCATTCTCCTCTCTTGAGTCAATGGAGGTATTTTGATCATGACATGAGATCATTCGTTTTGTGGAGTAATTCATAATTCCGCATCATATATGGCTTTGGTGATGCTAGCACATTCTTTTTTGTCTCGTGGTTCTATTTTGAGTGTTTGTGTATCTAATATCGTCACATGAGCAATTTGCGGCAATTTCATATCTCCGTAGCTTGTAGTTACTGTGATATTTTCTACAAGTCATGATGATGCTCTACCAAGTTGTAGATTTTTGAATTCGTTTTCTAGGTAGTTTAGTGCTTTTTGCATTTGATCTTTGAAAGGAGCAATGTCCATGGTTTTTCAAGAATTAGAAGATAAAAATTGGCTTATAGCTGATAGCTAATAGCCGATAGCTGATAGCCTCCTTTGATTTTTGGCTAATGGCTAATTTATATTCAAAATGATTGGTATTTCAAGGGGAAGATTAGATATCGGCTGATGGCCTATAGCCTATGGCTTGAGATATTTGTTACCATTAACCGTCTCTTTTTTGCTGATATCAACCCCCACCTAGCTTCGCAGAACAACCTCCCCGGAGGGGATGGATTTCTTTTCAAATCCCACTAGCTCCGCAATACAACTCCCTTTTCCAAAGGGAGACAGAAAATAAAAACCCTTTTTTAAGACCCTCTTTGCCTGCCCCGCAGAACTGCGTGGGATAGAAAGAGGGGTTTGGGGAGATTTAAAGTAAGAGAAAGGGAGACAGAAAATAAAACCCCACCTTTATTGCTATTAACCCCGGGGTCTATTGGACCCCGGGGTTTTCTTAAATACAAAAAAACCGTCTGAGCAAAATAGTCAGACGGCTTTACCCCGAAAAAAGGGGGGGGGAAGAAAACTATTGAACAATTAGTTTAACAACCGCAGAGGGCCCATTCTCTGTTGTTTGGATTTTGGCATGATAAATGCCTTGTCCAAAATTTGTTAAATTAATTTCATTAGTATTGATTGAAGATAAAATCAACCTTCCCAGGTTGTCGAATATATTCACGGAGAATACTTCGCCTTCGATCTGGAAAATGCCAGACGATGGATTTGGGAATATTTTGATTTTGTTTTGTAGGTTTATTTGCTCTATCCCAACAGGACTGAAAGTCCTTTTGTTGGAAAAGGCAACATTGGTGGTTTTTTTGCTATCGCAGTTCCATGGAAGATCCACAGAAGCATAGTAAGCACCACCCAAAATTGGATTTTGGATCACAAAGGAGTTGCCTCCATCCAATACACCGACTTGGGTTAGGTTTCCATCATTGAGTGGGTCAACCCATATAGTGTAACTATTTGGTTGATATCCACTTAACGTCTGGTAGCCATCCATAATTTGTAGGACGTAATTTCCAGACATAACGTCTTGGAAAATTCCTACCATTATGGTTTTGTGCCAGTCGCCAAGTGGAGACATGTGGCCACAACTATGTCTTGCAAATACAGTGTATTGTCTAGACTGTTGTTGAGGGTCATTTACGTTGTCCCACAAACTATATGTTTCCATTGGTGTTTGTGTTGCCATAACAGAGTCAACAATGATCCAATTTTGTCCTTGCTTGTAGCATAGGACAAAATCTTCTACTTGTCCCCCATCATGTTGGAATACTACCTTATTGATTCCCAAAGTGGGATCAAATGTAGCTACGCACATTTCTGTGGGAGTTGGCGTTAGTTCATAAAGAACTATGGCCATATCTGTTTCCACACAAGAACCCTGTGTTATTTCTAAGTGATATTGTCCCTCACCCATTTGGTAATCAACATTTAATGTGGGTGATGTCGATATCACAGCTGGATCTGAACCTTTTCTCCAATTGTATGTGTTATACACATGAGTGGGGTGTGGAACAAGGTTTGCTATTTCTCCGTGACATAAGTCTATACCCACATTTGTGGAGTATTGATTTAGGTCGGGCAAAGGGTAATTCTGTTGTTCCACTGTGACAGATACTTGTCCAGATGTGCAAGCATTTACCAAATTTACAGTGAATGTCCCAGCAGTATCTGTATAGATACTTTGGGTAGTTTCACCGGTGTTCCATGAGTAAGTGAACCAACCTGGTCCAGCATCCAGAGTCTCAGCCAATGGCTGATTACATCTGAGGATGTTTGGAATGGTTGGGAGTTGAGTTGGTATTGATACCACTTCAAATGTGTCTATTGTAATACCACAAGGGTTTGGTCTTGTAAAGTACCAAGTTCCTGGCGTGGATATAACAATGGGTGCACTATAGGAATTTGTGATTCCGCCTGGTCCAGTCCATGTAAAAGATGTTGCTTGAGACATATCTGTTCCGCTACTTAGTGTAATGTTGTTTCCACACACCCAAACGGTGTCGTTAGTGGAGTTTACACTTCCTTCGCCTCCAATTACCTGGAACTGTGCGTGTGCTGGCGGTTGGGAGTAGAGGTAAACAAGAATAGCTTCACCATTTCCATTCCATGTTGAAACAATATCTAAAGAACCAACAGAAGTTGTAGTATAAACCAAACTGTCTCCAGTACCAAAATTAACTCCATTAACCCACCAAGTAGTTAAACCATAATTAGGGTCTTTATAAATTACAAAAGTAGGTAAATCATTAACATCAACACATAAGTGTTGTGTTGGTTGTGGTAGCTGGAAATAAATTGTATCTGCCTTAACTTGAGAAACCCCAAGAAGACTGATAAGTAAAAATAGGAAAAAGATTTTTGTTTTCATAACGTTTTTTATTTTTAATTGTTTTTAATGATCATTTTTTTGCGATGGGCCTTTCGCATTGTGATAAATTATAGATAAAAAATATGTCTTTTCAAGTGGAAATTATGATGAGTTTTGTCTGTCAAGGACCGGTCTAAAAATGTTGGTATGTTTTTTATCAAAACATATTGTGTAATAAAAAAAGGGAAATGGTTGGAATTTGTGTTCAAATCCCTCCCACCTCCCTTTATCAAGGGAGGAGTGTTAGCTGTTGTCCCCCCTTGATAAAGGGGGGAAAGGGGGGATTTGGAACACAGGCAAGGGAGGGATTTCCTTTCAAACCCCAACTAGCTACGCGACCAACTTCCCCTGATCCCGCAGTTCTGCGGGACTCCTTTCAGTCGCAGGGGAAGAATTTTTTATTCATTTATTTTTTTAAAATCCCACTAGCTTCGCAATACAACTCCCTAAAATCCTCAGTCCCCGAATAGTCGGGGCCAGCTCCTTTACAAAAGGAGCACAAGGGAGACAGAAAAAATAACTCTGCCTGTTTTTAATCCACCCGGGTGCTTTTTGGCACCTGGGTGGTGTTCAAATCCCAAAAGGAGCACAAGGGAGACAGAGAACAAATCCCAATCAATGTACCCCATCAATGTAGGCGCGAATTCGAATTCGCGCCTGCAAAAGGAGGGAGATATTTTTTAAAACCCCCTGGTTCGTTGCACTTACCATCCCCCTTCGTAAGTGGGACTTTTGTTTTTGATAACAATCAGATATTAGATATTTTTTTGGGGAAATGTCCAATAAAAATGAGTTGAGTTTGAAAAAGTAGACATATTTGACATGTAAGATTTTGTCATATTTTTTGTTTAGTTGTTGTTTAGTCGAAAAATGTAAAAAATTTGTCTACTTGGACAGTTTTTTTGGTTTTTGTGCTGTTTTGTCTATGTTAAATAGGCTTGAAAAACCGTATATAAAGTATAATAAAGGTTACAAAGTCGCAAAGGTTGCAAAGTTGCAAAGGCTACAAAGTTACAGAGTTACAAAGGTTGCAAGGGCTATACTCTTTGAAACCTATTGCAACCCGTTGAAACCTTTTGAAACCTTTTGTCAAGTCTTTGTGTTTGTTAAATGTGTGAAAATTTGTTTAAAACTTGTTTTGGATTATAATTGATATGCTCGACCGCCAATCCCGAAATTTCGGGATGGATGAGAGAGCAATACCGACGACTTCTAGAAACTTTAATTTTAATCCTGCAGTATTGCAGGGGAAGAAATTAAAGATTTCTAAAGCGGTTCGGTATATATTGATATTTATATAAAAATACGGTTTGTTCTGGCATGAAAAAAACCATAAGGCATATTGCAAAACATAGTATATCTTTACATAGTCATGTAAAAAAACACCACAAAAAATATCTTTTGTGATGATTTTCTGTTTTTGCTATGATCAAGACATTTGCTTTGTTATTTGGTTTTTTTGCTAGTTATGGGGTTTTTTCTATGGCTAATAATACAGAAAGACAAGATTTTGTAATTTTGGACAATGAAATTTCTAGTCAAAACGATATTTATCAGACTATATTGGAATTTTTTGGATCTAGTTTTGATGGTTTGTTGAGTGACAAAAAGATATCGGAAATGGAAAATAAGTTGTTTGGTGGGGAATGACTAATTTTGGATAACAATTGGGATGAATCTAATGTTTCCAAGATATCTGATATATTGGATTTTAAAAAAGACAATGATTTGGTAAAAAATGGTAAAGTTTTGAAAAATATAGTTTTGGAAAAATTACAAGTAAAAAATAATAAAATAAAAATAGAAATACCAAAAGATATTTTGGTAAAAAAACAAGAAAAAGAAAACCCATGAAAGTGAAAACCAAAAGAACAAAATTATAATGGAGCTATGGTAGCCCCTCAAGAAGTAGAAAGAGAAAATTTGATGTTGGATGATGATCTAAAAGTCAAATATGCTTTTGAGGTATGAGACTTGAATGAAAAGATAGTTTTTAGAGACGCGGAAGAAAATGAGTCTTTTGTAAAAATTATTGTAGAATTAAGTTCTGATGATTTTAGTCCTGGTCAGATGGTGTGGGTAAAATCATCAAATGATCAATCTAATTGGGATTTTGTATGAACATATTTTGTACAAAAGAAAATAGAAAACAATGTGGAAATTTTGTTTGTGGAATTTTTGGTAAGCCATATGACGACTTTTTTGATATGAGAGTATGAGCATAATTTCTTTTTGTGAGAAAGTGATAGATGTGAGAGAGAAGTGACAGAGTTTGTACCAAATCAAGAGGTATTTGCGTGTGTGCAATGAAGTAACTTGAAGCAGATAAACTGGATGAAATTTAGTCTAAAAGACGCAGTAGATTTGGACAAGCAAGATTGGATAGGATTTCAAAATGGATATAGGATTATTTTGCCAGAAGATTTTGGAGAATCTTTGGATTTGTATGCTCATTATATAGATGATCCAAAAAATATTGCAGACTTGATAATAAAGAATATCTATGAATGAAATACTTCGTTGGATATTGCTTTCTTTTTGTGAAACGATAGATGTGATCCGATTGAACTTATAAATTCTACAAACTTGGCAAATACTTATATGTGTTTGAATGGAGAAGATGTGTCCAAAATAAAGTCTATGAGATTTGCTATGTCTTTGTGAGATCTAGATAAAGCAACTTGGATAAATTTTGAAAACAATTTTAGGTTTTCTCTGGGTGAAAATTCTGAGTGAGAAACTATAGTTTTTGCACATTATGGTGTAGATGACAAAGAAAATTATGTTTTGAAGACGGGTGCTGTTTTGGTCAAAAGATTGGATAATGGAAGTGCTCAATTGTACACATCTAGTATAGGTATATGACAAAGCGTAGATTTTGGAAATAAATATAGAGAAATTTTGTCAAGTGATGGAAAATCAAAACTTGTGATAAATACTGTAGGTAAAAATGTGAATTTGAGTGTGTCTGTAGATTCTTGGGATGGTATTTTGTACTCTCCTACAGTGATCGCAGACAATAGAAAAGCTGAAAAATGAGAACCATGATTGTCTAGTAATTTTGAGCCAAGACAGACTATATTGGTATGATCCCAGTCATCTAGTCTTGCATTGAACAATGGTGAAAAATTTGATATATCGTTTTTTGTAGAAAATGCTAATCCGTGAGAAGTATTGGATATTTATTCTTCAAATGATGGTACAAATTGGACCAAATTTGATGAGCAATGTGTGATAGATCAAGATAATATGTGTAATATACAGTCTACACATATGACTCTTTTTGTGGTATGAAGTATAGTGTGGGAAAATTTTGATTTTGTAAATCAAAGATTTTGGGATCAATGACCCTCTTCGACCAAAATTATAGATGCTTTTTTTGGTGTGAGCGTAGGCTCAAGGACTGCATATAGTCGACATTGGAGAAAGCCATTTATCTTTGATCCTAATTTTCCTTGTAGGCCATCAAACGCTACTGGAGTGGTTTATCTAAATCCTGGTACTAGAAATGCTTTTACTGTGCCTGCAAATACTATATATGTTTTGAGCTCGGGTAATTATATACAAAATGGCGCTATCACTATGTCTACTTGTAGCGCCTTGGTAGGTAGTGGAAATGTGACTATATCAAAAAATTGAAATTTTAATCTGATAAATGCATTTTCTGTAAATCAAGTGATATTGGATAATCTGTCTTTGAATGGTAGTGGTAATGGTAATAATATAATATATTTTAATACTGTAAATTATTTTACTATAAATGATGTGCAAGCTTATGGTTGAACATCTAATTGAATTTATGTGTCTGGGGGAGCAAATTGATTGTTAAATAATATACAATCCTTTAACAATAATAATTATTGATTACATATTATTACAGCACAATATAGTATAGTAAATAATTCTCAAATTTTTAATAATGGATCTTATGGATTTTATAGTCAAAATACACAATATTCTTCTGTAAATAATTCACAAATTTTTAATAATGGATCTGTAGGTATGTATGCCAATGTTGCCACATGATGGATGATAAGTAATACACAAGTTTACAAAAATTCGGTTCGTGGAATATATGTGGTAAATACACCAAACTTTATGATGAACAATGTGAGATCTTTTCATAACGCTACCAATGATTTACAACTTACTAGTACAGCTAGTAGCGGACTTTACTATGGAAATAATCTAATACCAACTAGATCTGCTATACATTTTTATACTGGATCTGCAAATAGTACGTTGTGATGGGATACTGGTGCTTTGAGTACTTCTTTGCCTGCTTATGATTGTGATCTTCTGTCTAGGCCATTGTTAGAACACGATGCCCGATATCCATTTTATTTGGTATGAAATTGTAATTATGTCGGTAGGAGAGCAGCTTGGACTGTGGGTGTAGACGGTATAGTAAAATATGTGTACTGAGATAATTTTTTGGATGGTAAACATGTTTTAAAGCAAGTTGTACCTGTAAATTGGTATGTGTGATGAGATATATTTAATCCTATTGTTTTAAATCAAATATCATCAATATCTTATCATGGGCATAGATTTGCATGAGAATATGATGATCCTAGTGCTAGAGACTCAAATACTCCAAAGGTTTTGTTTGATTCAAACAATCCTCCAAATGGTACAAATGTAATATCTGGTCCATATTCAAATAACTTTACTGTCAAAACTTATATACACGAACCAAACTTATATTATTTCCCTTGGATGGAAGTATTTTCTCCTTTTTATCAAGAAAATGTATATGAAGTATATGATGATACTTTGGCGTTGATGTTAAATTTTGATAGAGTAGCTGAAATATGAGAGACTACGACTGTGGTCAGAGATTTGTCTAGGTGGAAAAATAAGTGAACTGTAAATGGTAGTCTTGCTTGGACATCAAACGGTAAGTGGAACGGCGCGTATCAGTTTAATGGTACAAATAGTTATCTATATTTTCCTACAACTAATTCTACTTATCTTAGATCTTTAAGTAATTTTTCTATAGCTTTTTGGGTAAAGACAACAACACCATTTAGTACTATGCCAGTTGTTTTTTCTTGGGATAGTGAGTCACATATGAAATGATTTGTTATTGAAATTTTGAATAATGGTAGAATTCAATTTAGGACAAGCCTTTGATCTAGTATTGTGAGCAATAGTTCTGTATCAAATAATGATTGGAATTATATATCATTTGTAAGAAGTGGGAATGTTTGATCTATGTATATAAATTCAGCATTGGAAAAGACTGGATCTTTGAGCTCAATTAATTTGTTATTATGAAGTTCTCTTAAAATATGATTTAATATAAACAATAGTACTTATTTTTCTGGGTTTTTGGATGAGTTTCGTCTGTACAAGAGAGCTTTGTCTGGATCAGAAATACAACACTTTTTGATCAGTAACTTGTCTGCTAAGGCAAATAACTGGGAATATGTGGTAAATTATACTGGAGTACAAAACTGGCAGATGTGAAACTATGTGTATAATTTATTTAAAGATAGTTATAATGGTATAAAAGATAGTGATAATAATTTTTTGGATGGTTTAAGTGGAAATGTGGTCAAAAACTATGGATGTAATGGTAATTTTTCTATATCTTGGGGTATAGATAGGTATTTGTCTGGAAATTTTTGGTCCCAAAACCCAAACAATTGTGATATAATATATGCTCTGTATGGTACAGGATGAGATAAAACTAATTATGGAAATTATTGTGCTACACCCTGATGTCATTGGTCTGAAATGACTGTACAATATCTTAGTCCTTGAACTAATCAAATACCTCAATTTCTAAATCCAAAGACTATATATGTATTGTCTCCAGGTAATTATATACAAAATTATCGTGTAGACATGTTAGATGGTTGTACGGCATTGGTTGGCTGATCTGGTACCGTTACTTGGTATAAAAATACAACTCAATTTGAACAATTGTATATGTTGTGAATGGATATAGTGGTAGATAATATAGTATTTCATGGTAGTGGAAATGGTGTTGGATGATTTGTAAGTCCTCATAGTGAGGCAATTTATCATAAATCTACTAGATGTAGTACTGTAAACAATGTTAATATATTTTGACATGAAGCTTTTGGGATATTTTCTGAATGAGAAAATTTAAAAGTTTCTAATAGTAATATATATAATATATGGGGAGATTGAGCATTGTTGAGGTTAAATTCGACTTCATTTGTAGAAAATACAAAGATATATAACTGAAGACGAGATGGAATAAATATAGTTGGTTCAAAAAATAAAATATACAGTGGTACTGAGATATTTAATATTTATGGAGATGGTATACAAATAGATGGTGCAAATCAAGTGTTTTTGGATGATGTGCAGATATACAACAATCACAATGTTGGTATAAATATATTTTGAGCTAGTCACTATCATGTATTTAACAATGTTAAAATCTTTGATAACAATATTGGTATTGCTAGTAATATTATTGACTTTAAAGATTATATTGTACTCAATAATAGTCAGATATTCAATAATAATAAAGATGGTCTTACGCTAAACAATACTAGAAACTTTGCTATCAACAATACCCATGTCTACAACAATGGCGAAAATGGGATATATTTTGCTGGAAGCAATAATAGTGGTGGAATACTAAATGATGTGTTTAGTTATAATAATGGAGAATATGGGATACGTTCGGAATGATGAAGTCATACAAGATATGGTTTGCTGACTACATTTGAGAATGTAATTTTAGGTTCGCTTTTTACTAACTGAACTTTGTCTGCTTGAAATAGTTCTACCTATGCTTACTTATGACGAACTGGTGGTACTACAGACACTACTCCTTGTATGAATTGTAGTTGGGTATCCAACCCTAGGACATCTATATGAAGTCAATATATGATAGACACCACACTGTATCCCAAATGTGACGTCAGATGAAATATAGCTACTTGGACGGGTACTATAGATACTAGCTATAGATATGGAGTAAGTCTTACTGGACAACAAAAGCCGGTATTTTGGTATGATAATCTTGGTGTGCGAGAATTGACTGGAATATTTGTACAGTTTCCAAGTCGAACTAATGATCAGTTTTACAATATAAATTATGATACAAATAAGTATGTAGCGCAAGACAACAACAAAATATCTCCTGACTATACAAACACCCAATGTACATGTACTGATATTACAAATTATCCTTGGGCAAATGATAATTTTTTGAATGGACAATTTTGGTGAAGTCTACCTACTTACAAACCTTACTGTCATATCATAGCTGCACTATATGGTAGTGGTACAAATGGAAGTGATCGTACAGCATATACACACTTTTGGAACAACTGGACATGAGCTTGTAATGTAGAAAATATGGAAGTAGTCTATACTGGTGTAGTCCCACAAAACTTGGCTGACAATACTATATATGTCGTATCTAGTGGCACACAAAACATTTCTGTTAGTAGAAATATGGCTAACTGTAGCGCTATCATAGGTCTATGAGATGTGATTTTGAGAAAAACTAGTGGTATACATGCCATATCTTCAGACAGCAAGACAAATTGGATAATAGAGAATGTAGATGTTAATGGAAATGGGCAATCAAATTATGGTATATATGTATACAATACATCACCAAACAATACAATAAACAATATGAATGTATATAGAAACAGTTATTGAATGTGGATCGCTGGATCATCTCATTACAATATGATAAACAATAGTAATTTTTATAATAACACTAGTTTTTGATTGTATTTATCAACTCAGAGAAATGTAGTCAACAATGTGCAAATATATAACAATAATAATTATGGGTTGGTAGTGAATAGTACTTATAATACAATAAACAATATTCAATCATACAATAATACAAATTATGGTATATATGCTGGTAGTACAAATAATGTATATAATAACACACAAACATATAATAATAATACTGATGGAATAAGATTTATGACAAATACAAATACAAATGTGATAAATAATTTCATGGCGTATAACAATGCATGAATGTGAATAAATACACAAAACTATCAAGTGACATATTTTTGAGATAATAGAGCTTTTGATAATGGATGAGCAAATACAGGTAGCAACCTAGTAGCTGGTAGTAGTTCTCCACTATGACGAACAAACGGTACTTTCGCTGTATGAACACTGACTTGGGATTTTATGACCAATCCTTTGAATTCTGCTAATACATATTTACTAAATTGGTCTGGAGATTGGTCTAGTTTGAGAGGAAGCCTTGTATCGTACTATAATGCAGCAGTACCTACACAAAAATATTCATACTGATCTGGAATATGGACACAAATACAGCCAGTATATTATGATAACACAACATTGAAAACTGGTGGCTTGTTTGCTACAAACAAATATATCTGATCTGATACTCTAAAAGTAAGTGGTACTCTTTTGTGATTGCCAACTACATTTGGTGCTAGCAATGTAAATGTGTCTGGTAACTCTGTGAGTGATTTGGTCGGCAAATATTCGATATTTGGAGATTTGATGTCTTATATCATAGAGTCAAATATCTGAACTACTACTGGAATAAATTTAGTATTGTGATTGCCTCAAAATAGAGTAGTAACACAGTTGTTGTGACTTAATTGGGGTCTTGTTGGTGGTGCTTGATTCTCGGCTTGAGGATCAAGCAACCAATCATTGGCGATAGATGGAAGTGGAACCCCATATGTAGCTTATAGGGATAATGCTAATTGATCCAAAACAACAGTAATGAGATATAATGGAAGTAGTTGGGTAAATGTTGGAAGTCCATGATTTTCTGATTGAATGGCAGATTATCAATCATTGGCAATAGATTGAAGTTGAATTCCGTATGTTGCTTATAGGGATGCTGTTAATTGATCCAAAACAACAGTAATGAGATATAATGGAAGTATTTGGGAAAATGTTGGAACGCCGTGATTTTCTGCATGATCAGCAGATTATCAATCATTGGCAATAGATGGAAGTGGAACCCCATATGTAGCTTATAGGGATAATGCTAATTGATCCAAAACAACAGTAATGAGATATAATGGTAGTAATTGGGTAAATGTTTGAAGTCCATGATTTTCTTCATGATCAGCATCACTTCAATCATTGGCGATAGATGGAAGTGGAACCCCATATGTAGCTTATAGAGATAGTTCTTTTAAAACTACAGTGATGAAATATAATGGAAGTAGTTGGGTAAGTGTTGGAAGTCCATGATTTTCTGATTGAATGGCAGATTATCAATCATTGGCAATAGATTGAAGTTGAATTCCGTATGTTGCTTATAGGGATGCTGTTAATTGATATGGAACAACAGTGATGAAATATAATGGAAGTAGTTGGGTAAGTGTATGAGGTGTGTGATTTCCATTATCATGAGCATTGTATCAATCATTGGCAATAGATGGAAGTGGAACCCCATATGTAGCTTATAGGGATGGATCCAATTCTCTTAAAGCAACAGTAATGAAATATAATGGAAGTAGTTGGGTAAGTGTTGGAAGTCCATGATTTTCTGCGTGATCCGTATCATTTCAATCATTAGCGATAGATGGAAATTGAGTTCCATATTTGGCTTATAGGGAAGATGTTGGTCCAATGAGAACTTCTGTTATGAGTCTTAATGAAGAATATTTTGCTACACATTTTCAAAGTGACACGGAATATGGTAAATGTATGTCTGGCTGGGACAATGATAATTTTTTGGATGATAGTTTCTGGTCACAAAATCCTAGTGATGCAAATATTTTGTGTGCATTGTATGGTAGTGGATGAAATGATCAGACTGCTTACACACAAATATGGTCATGATGAGCTTATGCTGATAATTGTGATGTAGCAAATATGAGTGTAGTACATGTCACCAATCCAAGTTCTATACCTTTTGGTACGATGAGTAGCGACACTGTTTATGTATTTCAATCGGGCACATATTATCTACCAAATGATGTAAGTACGACATCATGTGTAGCATTTGTATCTAGTGGAGAAACGACCATATCCACTTATGATAACTATAGTTTAAACGTTGATAATAGCTTTAATATTATCGACAATATTGATATTGATGGTAACAATATTGCTAACTATGGAGTAGTTTTGGACTCAAAACGAAGCACTTTACACAATATGGGGATATATAACAATTTGGAGATTGGTGTGTTTGTGTTAAACTCTTTAGAAAGTTTATTAAAAAATATAGATATTTTTAATAATGACCGTGGTATATATTGAAATCCAAGTGAATATATAATAGACGATGTAAATGTTCATAATAATACAAGAGACTGAATATTGTTTGAATATCCAGAATATAATATTATTAACAATTCTAAAATTTACAATAATGGAGGTAATTGAATTAATATATATTGAGGAACAAGAAATTCTATAAACAATACATTGATATTTAATAATAATGGAGAGTTTTGACTTCTTATACAAGGATGAGCACCTAGTATAATAAACAATTCTATGATATTTAATAATGCTGCTCATGGAGTTATATCGATTGAGTCAGATGTTTTGTTTGCTAGAAATTATGTATATAATAATGGTCATCTAAATGGATGATACTGAATTATAGTTGATGGAGGTTCAAGTCTAGAATATTTTGATGATAATTATAGTTTTGATAATTATCATTGACCTTTTGCTATAGATGGTAATTTCTATTCATGATCTGCTAATTCAAATTTTGATTGGTGAAGTGGTATATTTTATGATGACTATGGACTTTATAATCAGATATGATTTGGGGTATCTCGAGATTATCTAGTGAATCCTGTGAATAATAATAATGAGTATATGTTGGGTTGGAACTTTAGCTATAATCAACTAGTTTGAAATTTTTGATTTGCTGCTAAATATCCTATAAGATATAGTTATGGTAGTGGTATAATAACACAATCTGTGCCTGTACTGTTTTATGCGGGTGTGTGATTGGGTACTTGATGAAGTTTTGATTCAGATAAATTTATATGATCAAATGTAGATAAATATGCTTGAGCACTGCAGATGCCAGCATATGTTTCTGGCACTACAATCACAGTGACTGGAACAGCCGATCCAAATGATGTAAACAAATATAATTTATATTCTACAGAACATTTGACAACAAATTATATATGAAATAACATAAATAATCCAGTAAATATTACCTTGAATAATTGAGATTGATGAAAGAAAATAGTTACACAAATAGAAAACACAAACAATGCTTATTTTGCTACACATTTTGAAAGGGAAACGATTTTGGATACATCAGCACCAGTTACCACAGATAATGCTAATAGTGTGTGGAGAAAGACCGACCTTTTGGTTACTTTAAATGCTGTTGATTGGGGTATTGGGGTAGATTATACTTTGTATTGTATAACTACTACTCCTACTGGATGTACACCAAACATAACATGAACATCTGCAAATGTAACTTGTGCTGTTGGTAATACTTGTCCTGCACAATATGTGAGATATCGTAGTGTGGATTTATTTTGAAATTGGGAAAGTATAAAAACGTCTGTAGTAATTAGGATAGATAAACAAAATCCATCTTTTACTTTTTCAAGTAATTCGTGACCAGAATGTGTTGCTGGATCTTTGAATATTACTTCCGCTAGTGATATATGAGTATGATTACACACTAGTCCATATAGTTTCAATGGAAGTACTTGGGGAACAACTACAAGTACAAGTATAACAGCACAACAGCCATGAACACAAAATAGGACAGCTTATGTAAGAGATGCTTTGTTGAATATCTGAAATCAGAGTGCAACATATACATTTACTGACAGTATGCCTACAGCCAATGATTTCACTGGACATGCAAATGTAGGAGATAGTACACAAACAGGAAATTGGAAAATATTGTCCAACGCTATAGATGGAGCATGTGGAAGCGGAGATATAAGTTTGGATGGTATTGTACATCAATGACAAAAATGAATATGTAATGTAGTAGGAGATGAGATAAGTTATACTCCAAATATTAATCAATTTGGAAATGATTCTTGTACTATCAGAATAAAAGATAATGAAAGTAACACTACCAATGTTGTAATATATTGGTGAAATATAAATACAATGTCAAATCCTATAATTTTCTTTACTGGAGTAAATCCAGCAAACAATATTGTGTGGGATAGAAATAGATATACGAGCCAAATACAGATAGAACAGACAGAAAATATCGATGTGTTTGAATATAATTTTAGTGGAACAAATTATAGTGTGTATGATAGTGGATTAGTTTTGATGATGAATTTTGACAATATAATTTGATTGTGAGAGTCTGCTGGAAATGTAGTAAAAGATTTTTCTCAATATGGAAATCATGCGACATGATATGGATGAATTACATGGACATCTAGTGGTAGGTGGAATTGAGCATATACTTTTGATTGAATAGATGATTGGATAGATATATGAGATTTGTGAAACCCCAATGCTTCTACAATAGCTTTGCGGATTAATAAAAATAATATGAATGTTTGAGCAGATTATATTATGGATGGTAGGTGAGTTGGTAATTTTTGGTTTTTGCAAGATTATACTTCTTCAGCTTGTGTAGATCCTAATTGAAATATATGTTTTAATGGTTTAGTGGAGATACCATCTTCTTATTTGTCTTCAAATACTTGGTATCATGTGGTAGTTACTACAAGTAATTTAGATCCAACAAAAATATATCTTGATGGTGTTTTGATAGATACATGAAATTCTTTTGATATAGATTTAAGATCTTTGAGGCTTGGTACTAGATATACTAATTCAAGTTATTTTCCTTGAAAGATGGATGAAGTGCGTATTCGAAATCGTTCTCTTACACAAGATGAGATTCAATTTATGTATAAATCTAACCTGTCAAAATTTAATACAGGTAGTTGGATGTTTGAGACATTAAATACTTGTTTGAGAGATAATAGTACATATGTGTATACTGGGTATGTTAGATCTATTTTTGGTCAGTATGCAAGTACTGGTAGGGTTTTAAATACTGATATCCCAAATTTGTATGCTACATGACTTTTGGATTTTGATTTTTGAGTGGATCAAGTTTCTACTACTGTTCAAACAAAGACATGACAATATACAGATTATATAGAAATTAATGATTGGGTAGCAAACACATGATGGAATGTGACTGTTCAAGCTTCGTCTGTGCTATCATGACAAAATACACCATATAGTATATCTTCATCTGGATTATATTTTCAATATAATTGATTAGATCTATTAGATTGAATTTTGTCTAATAATGTTAGTTTAAATAATTCGCTTCAGAGTCGATCAAATATTCACAATGGACCAGTTGATTATTTTGTAAGGTCCCATGATCCTGGAGACTTCATGTGTGATGCATGAATATATTGAGACAAACCGTATTTGAGGTTGGATGTGCCAGCATACCAATCACCAGATGTTTATACTGGAACTTTGACTATAACTATTGGTCCGTAGTTTCTGTATAATTATCGTAAAAATCTCCCATTTCATGCCAGAGTGGGAGATTTTTTTGTCATATAGGAAATTTAAAATTTCCTAAACCATTTGACTACGTAAAGGACAATAGCAGAGCTGGATATAGTTTACCAATTGAATATTTATTCATTTTGGCAAAACATATTCTTCAATTAATCACAAATAATTGTGATTAAAGGAGAATATGAAAATCGTTGTTAACCTGCATTGGCGGGTTCGGTGACTATTTTATTGTGGAGAACTGCCTTTGAGTTTGTTAATAGGGGAAGGGACCAATTGATTGAATCAATGTGTTTTAAATCCCAACTACGATAGAACAACTTCACTTTACAGTGGAAGAATTTCTTTGTGGAAATGCTTTGCATAACAAGATCCCTGTTGGGGAGAAATTTTTTTGGTCGCAGGGAAGATTTGCAATGATAGGTTATCTGCAAGGATGATCTAGGAATTATATTTTGTTTTTTTGAAAATGATTATAGTGATTAATATTATTATAATGGATATGCTGAATAAGTAAAACCAATTCCATAGCATCAAAATTTTGGAAATTGAAATGTTTCATGGTGTGGTATATTCATTTTTTTGATTTGAATTTGTGATATGGAAATTGAAGTTTGGTTTGTATGATATATTTAATTTAATAGAAAATAATCATTTGTAATCTGGTAGTAATATTTTTTGGCTGGTTACTTGTATAGAATCTTGTGGATTTATTGTAAATTCTGGAATTTGGAACTCTTGTGAATAGCCAAAAATATTGGATATATTACCAGAAATATTGACTGATTGATTGATATTTCAATTATTTTCTATGTTTAATAAAATTCGGTTGGAAATCTGATCTCATGATATTGAAATTGTTTTTGGTTTGATTTTGGAGTCTACTGGTATTCATCATACTAGTATATCTATACTGTGTGCTTTGTTGAAAACAACCCTCATAGTGTCTGCCGATTCTGTGTTATCTTTTATGCTATATATTAGACAGCCATTGCTTATTCCAGAGAATCATGTAGGAAACTTGATTTTATATGTTTGTTTTTTTTCACTTTTTCCTGATAATTGTACTTCATTTTTGTGTTCTAAGACATATTGTCAAAAATTTGGTCTTGGTTTGTCTGATGAAAAACATGATCTATTTCCCTTTGGAGTGACTGCTCCGTCTACAAAATCAATATTTAGCGTAGTGTCTATATTTGATTTATTTTCAAAAACCAAGCAAATATCAGTTTCTTGGTTTGCTTGTGTAATGATATTCATTTCATTGTTGTTTGGATTTGCTTCACAAAACCTAGCTTCTATATCTCAAATATTTTGTCAAAAAACTGTGCCTATAAATATAATTTTGATACTTATTATTATTTTGAGAAAAAGTATTTTTTTGATAAATTTTTTGTTCATTTTTTATTTTTCTATTTAAATTATTGTTGTTTGTAGTATAGTTATTTGAGTGTAAGTTTTCAAGTAGTTTTTTTGATAAAATAGTCGCCGACTCCGACTTGTCGGAGTAACGACGATTTTCATATTATCCTTCAATTCCGATTATTCGGAATTGATTGAATAATATGTAGTTTCCAAAACAAATAAACATTTGATTGGAGAACTATATCATATAGTGTATTTTAGAATTTACTATATGATAAAAAAAAGAGACCCCCCGGGGTCTCTTTAGAAATATATATTAGATTATTTTTTTTCTACATATATTACTTTTTGTTTAGGTTTTCTGAATGCTAAGATAAGTAGGATAATAATGACTAAAACTGTTCATAAAACTATTCGAGGCATTTCAAAATAAGTTGTATTTATTTTGGTTTCTTTTTCAGCAAATATAGAAGGATCTACGTCAAATTTACTTACATCAAAATCAAAATGAGGAGCGTGTTTTGCTGATATAGTCATATTGTATAATCATTTATAGTTTGGTAATTGACCAAAATTTAATGAAAAAACTAAGCTATTATTTATTCTTACGATTTCTCATGTTATTGAGAAATTCTTATTTATGCCAAACATATTTGTTAAAGATCATGATATGTCTGTTTTTAAATCTATATTTCATTTATTTTTTGCTCATACATTTACTATAAGCTCATTATTTACTATTTTTTTGTCTATGATTTTTAGTTCTAATGTGTTTTGTATTTCTCATAGTTCTCATACAAAATAATCTAAGAATAATGCTTTTCAAACAACTATATTTATCATTTGTTCTCATGCTGTATCTCTTTCAGCATTATAAAATAAACAACCTCATTGTTTTCAATCTACTCAAAGAGGAAATTGTATTTTAAAAGTTTTGGTTACATAATCTCAAGCTGGTACACTTAATTGTGTATCTGGTATGTCTATAAATCAAGCAAATGTGCTTTTTCAAGATCTATCACAAGCAACATTTCAAGCTTTTGTTATAGATTGATCAGAGAAAGATAAGTTTACTTTTGCATCTTTTTCAGAGTCATTTTTTACCACAACACAAATTTCTCACATATCCATTTGTCATAAATTGCTTGTTATTTTTTCTGTGAGACTTTCCAATCAATTATTACAAAATCTGGCATTTATTCATTTTATTTCAGATCATATTCCATCAACAGTTGCTGTTAATTTAGTTTCTGTATTTGTTTCTTCTAAGACTTCTATTCATCATGAAACAAATTTTACATTGGCACTAGAAAAGCTTGTAAATAAAAAAGTAAAAATAACAAAATAAGAAAGTAATTTTTTTATAGACATTTTGATTTTTCAATTAAAATAAAAAATTATTATATTAAATAATGATTGAATTCTATTTTTTTGTTTAAAAATATCAATTAAACTAAACAAAAAAACAACATTTTTTGATAATAGGTTAAAAAAATTGTTTACATTTTTTTTTTGGGTTTGTTTTTGTTTTTTTAAAAAACATTTATCAAAGCTTGTGAAGTGTAATAAGTATGATGATGTTTGTGTTTTTAAATCATTATTTGTTTTTAGATTAAAAAAAGTACTCTAAAATTTGGGCATAATTAAAAAAGTGTGTGGTTATTTTCCAAGAAACTCGTCTATTAATTTAA
>CAZSQL010000001.1:0-98791 GCA_964609035.1 uncultured Candidatus Peribacteria bacterium | reverse complement strand
CCCATAAAAGTTCTTCCCCTGTAAGGGGAAGCTGTTCGCGGAGCTAGTTGGGGTTAAATTTAATAACCCCCTTCCCGCAAGCGGGACCTTCCCCCTTACAGGGGGACAATTTCCCATAAAAGTTCTTCCCCTGTAAGGGGAAGTTGTTCGCGGAGCTAGTTGGGGTTAAATTTAATAACCCCCTTCCCGCAAGCGGGACCTTCCCCCTTACCCCGCAGTAGCGGGGCGCAGCACGGGGACAATTTCCCATAAAAGTTCTTCCCCTGTAAGGGGAAGCTGTTCGCGGAGCTAGTTGGGGTTTATTTTACATGGAAACAATTCCATTATTTGATTTGCAGACATGATATTTAATATCTTCAAATACTCACTCTAAATTATTCAAAACTTGTTCATCAGTATATATCAATACCTTTAATCATAGATTTTGTAAATACTTTTTTCTTTTTTGATCATAATTATATTTGTAGTTGTGACTCTCTCAATCAATTTCTATAACAAGCTTTAGTTTAGAACAGTAGAAATCTACAATATAGTTTCAAATTAATCTTTGTCTCAAAAATTTTACTCAAAGATTTTTATTTTTTAAAATCATATTCCAAACTAATCATTCACATTTTGTGGATAACTTTCTATTTGTTTTAGCAAAATTTATATTTTTACCCTTATAGATTAATCATATCCAATTCATGTTTAACTTAAAATCTAAATACATTAACATCTGCTATACTTTCATGGAGAGTTTTGGTATATGTGATTATTTATTTCCAAAAGTGTTATGTGCTGCATAATTGTATCCGTATCCAACTTGGTCTCTTGCATAATCGCTCACAATGACATCTCGCCATAAGTAGACAACAAGCCAATGATGTCATTTTGTGGAGCGGGCAAATCCAGTATTTTGGTCGCTGTAGTCTGCTTTGTCCCAAACTTTTTGAAATTTTGATCAAAGAAAGTTCAGAAGTCGAGCAGTATATTTGCTCTCTGCTGAGAAATAAGCTGATGAACCCCAAAACTAGTAGGTGCAAATATATCATTTGGCACCGTATAGACCGGTCTACTTGACTGATGTGCAAAATCAGCTGTGATCAAACTTCCTGAGTTTTCTCCTGCTTCTGGCAAAAACACCATATCTGACAATCCAGCTATGATACGGTTTCTCTGTGGGAAACTATATTTGGTAGGAACAAAATTGACCTTGTATTCAGACAAAACTAATCCTCCATTTTCTACTATAGATTGGATTATATGACGATTGGCTCATTTCAGAAAATGATGTAATCATCAGCCAAGTACTGCGATAGTTGGGATTTTGTGTTTGACTGAAAGTGCATGCGCCAACTGATCTACTCCATCAGCCATACCAGATATGGTCACCAAATCATAATTTTGCGCATGTTCAAAAAGTTTTTGCAATACTTTGTGAGAGTATACGCTAGGTTTTCTAGGACCCACTATCCCCAAAATATTTTTGTCCAAAAGAGAAATATCTCACATATAGTGTACTATGTAGGGCTTGGATGGTATGGCATGAAACTTGTAATGATATCATTCTTGTCACATCATAAATGCACCGATATTGTGTTCTTGGAAAATATTTTGTATTTTATTCAACTCTGATTGATCTATTTCATACTTGGAAAAATCACAAGCTTTGAGATCTCAAAATGTGATTTCAGGATGAGCAGAGTACTTGATAATTTCTGGATGGATAGGCATTGGAAGCGATTAAACGGTAAAACGGTAAAACGGTAAAACGGTAAAGCGAGGAAGCGGGGAAACGTTTAACCGTTGTACCGTTTCATCGTTGGAACGTTTTTTATATAATAATTTTTTTTATAAATTCAATACTTTATTGATATTTTGTTGTGCGTCAAAAAAGATTTGACAAATGGCGGGCAAATGTTTATATTTGATTTTGTGAATTTAATAATCATAATTTCATGTAGGCGCGAATTCGAATTCGCGCCTGCAAATAATATTTATCAAATGTTTTTTTTAATAATGACTCCAGCTCTTCACAAAAAATTAATTGAAAACAAATAAGATAATCATATATTAAAACAGAAATAAATAAGTTTTATATTATCAAAATTTTATTATGTCATTGGCCAACAAACATCGTCCAGATAATTTCGACAAAATTATATGACAAGATCATATCACACACATACTCAAAGCGCAGATGAAAAGTGATCAAAAAATTCATCACAATTATTTGTTATTTTGACCTAGAGGTACTGGAAAAACTACAGCTGCTAGGATTTTGGCAAAAGCTATAAACTGTTTGAATTTACAAAATGGGAATCCTTGTAATCAATGTGCCAATTGTACTACGATAAATAAATGACAGACATTGGATTACATAGAAATAGATGCAGCTAGTCATACTGGAGTAGAAAATATTAGAGAAGAAATTTTGGACAAAGTTCCATACCCACCCACACAACTAAAAAAGAAAATATATGTGATAGATGAAGTACATATGCTTTCTAAATCAGCATTTAATGCACTTTTAAAAACTATAGAAGAGCCAAATAATAATGTTTGATTTATTCTTGCTACTACTGAAATTCACAAAGTGCCAGAAACCATAGTTTCTCGTTGTCAGGTTTTCAATTTCAAAAAGGTTTTGGAAAATGATATGATTCCTCATTTGCAAAATATTTGTAGTTTAGAGTGACTGTCTTTTGATGATGAAGCACTAAATCTTATTTCCAAAATATCTGAATGATGTGTGAGAGATGCAGTAAAATATGTTGATCAAGTAAGTGTTTTTGGAGACATTAGCACACAAAATGTTACTAGTTTTTTGGGTATAGCATGAGAGTCTATAATCAAAGATTTTTTGAATCTAATAAAATCCAAAGATAGAGATGCTGTATTTCAAAAGATAGATGAAATACATAACCAATGAGTAGATTTGGTACAATTTGCAAAACAAAACATCATGTACATAGATCAAAATTTGATGTCAGATGTAGATTTTTTGATCAAGATATCAGAAGCTTTTTCAGAGATTATTAGTACAGTAAAATATTATCCGTATCCTACTATGGTTTACAAAGTAGCTTTAAATAAATATTTATGCCCAATAGAACAAGAGGACAATAGAACAATAGAACCAGAAAACGATAGAACGATAGAACAAGTGAACAATCAAACAATAAAACAAGGGAATTATCAAGCAGGACAAATAGATAATATCGTGGAAAATAAAATAGAAAACGAAAGTCAGAATTGAGAAAAAACTATTTTAGACCAGATAGCAGAAAAAGTTGATAGCAAAACTCTAAGAGACAATTTAAAAAACCATACATTTATAAAAAGCATTGTAGACTGAAAAGCAAATTTTGTAGTGATAAATAAAATGGCAGAAATTTCTTTAAACAAAGATGAGACAAAAAAGATGTTGGAAGATATAATTTTTGATCTTACATGAGAAAGAGTTGCAATACATTTGGAATTTCAATCAAAAGAAGACTACTTTGCTAGTCAAATATAATCTCTTTTATTTTGCGATGCCCGCACAGAGTTGAGGTGGGCTATAATTTTTGTATTGTTGTCATTTCGAGTGAAAAGTATTGCGAGAAATCTAATCTGTCATTCTGACCCTGTCTGCCGGCAGGCAGGTCTCGCAATAATTGATACCTAATTACTCTAAGCAGACTTAATATTATATATCCACAGAATGTAAGCGCGAATTCGAATTCGCGCTTGCAGATAAAAATAAAGTTATACCACACCGCTTTAGAAATCTACCTATCGGCAGACAGGTCTTTAATTTCTTCCCCCGCAATACTGCGGGATCGAACTTAAAGTTTTTTCAGTGTTTCTGCATAACTAAAGCATCCAATAAAATTTCGTTTTACTTGCCTACTGATAGGCAGGCTGCCTACCTGTGGTAGGTAGATTTATTTTATTTGCGTTTTAATATAATATTTTTTTATTTCAACCAAGCTTTTACAATTCTAATATTGAAATGAAAAGTTTTGACTTCTTCAAATTCTATTTTTTCTCCAAATTCTTTGCGCAAGACATCTACTTGCCAAGTCATCATCTCCAAAAACATTGTCGGCTTGATCCCAAAATCAAAAATTTGTTGAAACATTTCACGATAATAATTCAATCAATCATCTCATCATACAAATGCTGGTTTTGGTTCTCGATTCTTTACATTTTCTCAAACATTTTGATTGAAAGTTTCTTCAGGGATGTAGGGAAGATTAGCCACCAAAATTAATTGATAGTTGATAGTTGATAATTGATAATTATTGAGGAAGTCTAGTAGGTTTGCTTTTACTAAATTTACTTTTGTTTTACCAAGTCTAGGCTTTAGTATTTCATAATTTTCTTGTGCCAAAGAAAGTGTGTAATCGATATATTCACTCAAATAAGCCTCATCAAAAAAGTCTGGATTGTGCAACATTACAGACAATCCCAAAACTCCACACCCAGTCCCTATATCAAATAAAATATTTTTTTCTGAACTTTGAACTCTGCATTCTGAAATGACGAAGTCATTGACTGCTTGTATCATATATTCAGTTTCTGGACGAGGAATCAAAGCTCTATGATCTATTTTAAATTTATTGTGCATAAACTCTACATATCACAAAACATATTCTAGTGGTTTTTTTTGTATCACAAAATCATTATATGCCTGATTTATTTGACTCAAAATTTTCTCTTCTATTTGTTGATCCAAAGAAAGTCGCAATTTTTCTCTACTCATTTCCAAAAAATGACATATCAGATTTTCCAAAACTCTTTTTTGTTTGTAGTTGGGATTTTGTAATAATTCTTGAATTCTCATATAATTTAGTTGAAAGTTAAAAGTTTAAAGTTAAAAGTAACTTGAAGTATGTATATTTTATTAGCACCCATTTTCAATATGAGAATTAAATTCCAAAAAGTAAAAACAGAACATCATATTTTACCAGAATTTACAAAATTTTTGCTTGAAGTTGAAAAAGATCCAAATATAGATAGGATAATACCAGGTAGAATTTCAAGACAACAAAAGGGTAGTAGTGAAACTAGATTTAGAATTACTATACCTACAAGCAGCGGTTTTAAATGTATTATGAGTAAGTGATCTACAGCACAAGAGCTATTCGTGATATGTGCAGAAAAAGACATTGAAAATATACAAAAAAATATTTTAACACAAGTACAGAAGTTTTTGGTCAATTAGATAGTAGCTATATTTTAAATCCCCAAATTAGAGCTACTCAAAAAAAGGGGGCAATATCCAAACATGAAAATATATTTTGTCAGCATTTTCCCAGAGATATTTGATAGTTTTTTAAACACTTCCTTGATCAAAAAATCACAAGAGAAGTCTATTTTAGATTTTGAAACAGTCAATCCTAGAGATTTTTGTCATGACAAGCACAAAAAAATAGATGATGAAATTTATGGGTGATGAGCTGGTATGCTTATGATGGCACAGCCTATTATAGATTCTATAAACTCTATTATCCAAAAAATAAAAAAACAAAAATCTTCCCTTGGTGGAAACAATTCCAATGTAGATGAACATAATTTTCAGATCATTTTTCCAACACCTAGTCAGACTTTTCGAAATCAACAATATGCACATTCTTTTTCTAAATCAGAAAATTTAATATTTGTCTGTGGAAGATACGAATGAATAGATCATCGTTTTATACAATATTTCCAAAAAAAATATCCAAACAATTTTCATCAAATATCAATCGGAAAATTTATTACTCTGGGTGGTGAATTACCTACTATGACTATGGTAGAATCCGTTGTGCGTTTGATACCTTGAGTAATCAAAGAAGAATTAAGTCGGCAAGAAGAGAGTTATTCTCCATCCCAAAATATGGAAAATATAGAATATCCACAATATACTAGACCTCAAGAAGTAGAGTGATATTCTGTCCCAGAAGTTTTGTTGAGTTGAAACCATAAAGAAATAGAGAAGCGAAAAGAAGAGAATGTAAAGTAGTTTAGTAATTGCGAGTATTATACGAAGCAATCCATTTATAGTTGTTTGGATTGCTTCCCCTTCGCTAAACTCAGGGTCGCAATGACAGTAGTATTTATAACTTAAAATTTCCTATGCCAGACAAAAAATTATGAATATTGTTTTTTGGTAGATTAGACGATGAAAAATGATTTGGACTAATTTTGGAAATGCTAAAAATGTTTATAAAAAATTATGGCACAGTCCCATTTTCTTTTTATGTTTTTGGCAAAGGAAAGTATGTTTGAGAGCTTTTGGAATTAGCATCCAAACATAGTTCTATTCACTTTTTTGGACGACAACCATTGTCTACTATCCAAAGATACAAAGAAAATTGTCACTTTTGTCTAATGCCTTCTACTTTTTTGGAAACATTTGGTCTAACAGCACTAAATTCACTATCCATGTGAATACCTGTAATTGGATTTTCTAAGTGATGACTTACTCACTTTATACCAAATAAATATAATATTTCAAAAGCAGAATGAAAAGATGACACTCATAGACTTTACAACAAAATGTCTGAAGTTATCACAAAATACAATCAAGATGAAATAAATATACAACAAGAAAGAAAAAAATCAAAATCTTTGGCCAATCAATATACAGTAGAAAAGTGGTTTGAAAATATTTCACCAATTATATGAAAACCAAAAAGAATATTGTTGGTTTCAGATTTCAAAAATAAATTATGATGAATAGAAACATACATCCATGATGTCAAAAACATCTTGGAATCAAAGTGATATGAGATAAAAATTTATTGATCCAAAATACCTACATGAAAAATATGACAAATTTGCAAATATTTTGGTATATTTTTGGCAATATTAAATTTTATAGATGCTATTCATCTTCCAATTGTAGCCAAAAAATTTAAACCAAAAGTGATACGATATCACAGCACATTAAGATTGCTTGGTCGATTGCCAATCCAAAAATTAAGTTCTCACGATTCCAAAAAAATTATGATGTACCATGATTTATGATATTTCCATCCGTATCCTAGTTTGGTTACAAGAGAAGATATGGTAAAAACACCACTTAATTTATCTAATTTTATCAAATCCGCTAATACAAAAAATCCGCTAAAAATATTAGCGGTTTGTTTTAAATATTTTTCAGTTCACTTACTTAGTAAAAGCTTAAAAAATTCTATAGATACACATTTGGTACCATCTGACTTTTTGGAGAATATTGTTTCAAAATCATATCAAATAGAACCAAAAAAAGTGCAAACACTTTCCCATTTTATACAGAAATAGTTGTTTAGTATAAAGTTAGAAAGTTATCAAGTTCTCAAGTTAAAACTTGATAACTTTTTATTTGAAAACTAAACAACTGTTTTTTTTGTTTCTTCCCAAATTAAATCACCAATTTCTTGTATAGAAAGTAGGTTTCCATCGGGAGCACTATCTATGATTGTCCAATTATATTTTTGTGCAACATATTTGTAAGCTTCAGCAGCATCTTTTAGATGCTGTAAATCTGCTTCGTGTATGTCTCTTTTTTCTCCTCATACATAATCTCTATGTCATTTTTGGTCTACTAGTTTTTGTCCAATTTCTGTAGGCATATAAAGTAGTATATTTTTGTCAGGTCTTGGTATGTTAAATAGTCAGTATTCAAATTCTTCCAACCATTTCAAAAACTTATCTCTTTCTACAGGATCTTTTATTTTACCAGCTTGATGTCACATGTTTGAAGAAACGTATCTATTTGCTATTACTATTTTTCATTCATTTATCCATTTTCTAATCTCAAAAGATGCTGCATATCTATCTACAGCATAAAGTACAGATGCTCTATATGGTCCAACTTTTTGTGCATTACCAAAATTCCCATTCAAATAATCTTCTACCATCATAGCGCTTCTTTTTCCATATTGTGGAAAGTCTGCTAATTCGACATCATATCAATTGTTTTTCAATCTCTCAATCAATAATTTTGTCTGAGTTCATTTACCACTTCCATCAGTTCCATCTATTACTATAAATTTACCTTTCGCCATATTCCTGCTAAAAATAAAAATTTTATCTTACTGTGAAGATAAAATTTTTATATTTAAAGTCAATTTGAAATTATTGTTTTAAATTATCAAGTAATCTCTTTTTTGTTCATGATTGATTTTCTCATCTAAAATGTACTCATCAGTGCGATCAGCTATTAGTTATGCTATCTATACTTGGTTGATCAATATTAAGTTTACTCAAATTTCTAAACAATTCATCTATTTGCCAGTTTATATATTTATCAGGATTTTTACCATATTCTTTTTTATAGTCCGATTTCTTCTTTCCCATATTTTGAGACATATATTTATCCCAAAATTCTTCCATTGGCCTAGCTTCAAAAGGTTTTTTAAAATAAGAAACAGCTTCAGCATTACCACAAACATTCATAATCATACTATCATCTATTTGTTCTACATTAGCTTCAAAAAATTTCAAGAAACGTTTCATTGCCATAGCAAATTCTGTAGGAAATCATCTAAATTGATTAATTATATTTCAATATACTATATACCATAGGTAGTAGTTTGCATCTTTATGATTTCCTTGTTCTTTAAGTTGCTTAACAAGACTTAATCATCTAATAAAGAAGGCTAAGTTTCATTGATTAAATACTTTGTCTTCCATCCGATTGAAGAATTTACCAAATATAAATTCTGTCTCTCATTTAGTGACTTTTTTGGTTGGAATCATGTTATCATCATTTCTTCATACGCTTATCCAAAATAACTGAGCAGCTTCTCTCATATTGTTATCACTTTGTTCAAATTTACCATTTGAAGGCATAATACCACTTACTACTCATTTGTTTGCTGTCAATGGAGAATGTTCATAAAATCAATATGTACCAGCCACTTCTTGATCAATATCTTCTCTAATATATTCTCTACTTTTATCCAACAAAAATTTAAATATATTTTTATCTTCTCAGTTTTTTCATACTCATGTTTCAGCTAGATTTATTATACTATTTGGTGCATCACGTTTTTGAAATTGTAATATTTTTAATATATCTTTACCATATGATTTCCAGTATCTTGGAAACGTGTGCAATAAAAATGTAGAATCTTTATCAGTAAAATTATCAATTTGAAAATTATTTATATTATATCCGGTAGCTTTAGAAAATTTTTCTGGGAAAGGTGGATGTGATGTTATTCAATCTAGTAATTTTAATATATTTTCTTGTTGATCAGTATCCCTTACCCAAAGTCCTGGCAAAAATCACATAGCTCTAGATATTCTCCAGAATTCACTTCTAAGAGAATGATCTTGCATGTTTTTAAACACACCACTAAGCATTGCGCCAAGAATTGCTGCTTTTGTTCTATCTTCTTCTGCTTGACTTTGTGCATTTACAGCCATAGCTTTCAAAAAAGGAAGAGCTTTGTGTGGTCTTATGTTTTTCATATGCCTAAACCATTCTTGTTCAGCTTGTCTAAAGCTTATTCTTCATATTTTTTTATAGTTTTCATCAAACTTACCAAAATAATTGTCTGCTCATTCTCATATTTTTTCAGCAAAAGTTCTAGACCACTTACTTGCCTGAAAATGTTCGTCATCTTCTCAAACAGCACCATAAGGTTGTCTACCATCTATTACTCAGACTAAATAGTCAAATTCTAATCTAGATAGTTCACTATGTCTAGGCTGTCTCCAATGCACTATATTTAATTTTTTATATTCTTCCAATTCATTTTTTCTTTTTTCTTGAAACTCTAAAAATCTTTTTTTGTGTTTTTCTCAAAGTATTTTATCTACCCAAAATCATTTTCACATTTGATCAAAAAGTATTCTGCTCCAAGGTCAATCTTTTTTAAGTAAGTACAAAAATGCAGCAGCAAATTGAAAACGATCTTTATATATACTTGTTCACATTATTATTGGATGTAGTTTATCTCGCCATTGTGTAGCAAAATGTGGGTCTTTTTCAAATAAAGAGTACCATTTTTCTATTTTTTTCCATGTAAAATTTTCTCTATCCACATAGTGTTCTAATGCCATAGACTGCATTGATTCTTGTATTCATGGCAAAAACCAAGGTCATAGTATTCAAGATATATTTCCTAATTTTCAGTATAAATTCAGTCATTCTTTTGAAACTAATAAATGTTCAAAGTCTGCTTGCTGATCTTTTTTGTATTCTTCACTTTTTGCATCAATCTTCTTTTTTATTCATTTTACGGCTTCTCGAATACTTAATGGAGAATACCGCTGTACTCTATCTCATTTTCTTGCATGTCTTCATCCAGCTTGAACATTTTCTATATCTCATTTTTGCTCTTGATTATAACCAGACAATTGTTTAGATTCCATAAATAACATAAAACTCAAATAATCCATCTCTTTTGTGTGATTATATTCTACATCTTTTTTAGGATCATCAGGGTCTATTCCATCAAAATCACATTTCACTTTTATTTTACCATTTTTTAGAGGTTCTACTTCATACATTATTACCTTTCCAGTTTGTCACATTTTATCTTTTCAAATTCATCATTTATACTCTTTTACTTCGTAGGTATTTATTGTACGCGAAAAACATTTAATTTCTTCTCAATTACCATTAACCAATTTTCAATCTTCCATCTTTACCTGATTGTGTCATGCTCCAAAAATAGTTACTTTATCAAAAAATCATGATTTATTAAATTTTTCAAAAGAATCATTTCGATCAGACTTTTTATGATTTGGGACTTTAATCATTTTTCATCATGACATCATATTACTCAACTGTTCTGATGTTTTTGGTAGATGTACCGTCTTCCCATCTAAGTCTGTTTTTACATCAGATCAGATAACTTTTACAGCGAAAGTATGTTCAGATTTTGTGTCTACCAACTCTAATTCCAACCATGATGCATCCACATCATCTGGTGGCAACACGGATCATCCTATATCTACAAACAGTCTAGTTCATTCTATAAATCAGTTATTTGATTCTTTTCCAAAATTATATCATTCTATTTTATTCCACATATCATCAAATTTTTCTTTTTCAGATTTTTCTTCTATTTTTTCTCAGATATCATCTTCAGTTTCGTATTCATATTCACTTTCTGTAGATTTTTTTGTATTTAAATCTTTTGTGTTCCATTTATTTGGATTTTTTTCTATGTCATTAATTATTTTGTTCTTTATTTCTTCTAACTCAGGAATCCCTGAATCTGTGTTTTTTAATGTTTCTACAAATTTTTTTCTTTCTGCATCATTTGGTAGAGACTGATAATATTCTTTTGCTTCTGGTATTGCATAAGCTGGATCTATATAATCTTGGTCATAATGTTCCATATTTTCGTCTATCCATCTTTGTGCAGCATCTGCTCATCTATAATTGTCCTCTATTTTATCTGGATCTATACCACAGATACCATATCTCATCAAAGCATTTATTTGCCAATCTTCAAATCAGGAAGTACTTTGTAGAATTCTGATTTTTTCTTTTAGCTGAGATTTTGAATAATTGTATATACCAGCGACTCTTTTGTTGTCTTTACCAATTTCATAATATTTGTCTCATATTTTTTTATATTTTTTTTTATCTTCACGAGATAATTTTTTGAAATCATCTTGTTTCATTATTGTAGAATAGTGTGCAATTAATATTAATTCCAAAATATTATTTCACAGGTTATCTGTTTTTAGATTATTTTGTTTTGCTATTTTATAAATCAATATTTTTGCTTTTTCTATCCTTTCTACATCACTTAAGCTAGCATTTTTTCTTATTTCACTTTCACTTGGTTCTCATATATCTATATTATCTTTAGTTTTCAACAAATCGTTTATTCGCTTTTCTTCTTCTTGTTTTGGTGATAGTTCTATTCTTTTATTTAAATTTCAACCAAGTATTTTTTCTATTCTTTCACTATATTCATTTCAAGCGACTAACGTTCTTTTTTCTATGGACTCATCTCTTTTTTCTGCATTTTTCCATGCAACAAATAAATTCATCAAAGAATTAATTTTTTCTCATTCCAAGATTATTTTTCTATCAATTACATCTATTTGTTTGTCTGTTTCATTGTTTTTCCCGATCCAAACACACAAACCATTTTCATCTTTTATTAAATTTCCATTTTCATCCACCAAAAATGCCACATCTCATTTTATTTCTCACTCCTCATCCAGAATTCACAAATAATTTTGATTATCCAACTCTCATTCTTTGAAATCAGATCTACTTTTAGAAAAGTCTAGATATCATTCATATTTATTATCCAATTTAATTTTGTATCCATCAGCCAATCTTACTTCACCATTTTTGGCAAATAAGCTATAAAAGAGTCATTTTGTATTTAATTTACCAAAATGGTTTTGATTCAAAAATTGGTTTTCAGTGCTCTCCATCCAGCTAATTATTTCTTTTTCTGTTTCATTAAGGTTTAAATTCAATTTTAATTTATTTTTTTCTTTTGATGAACTCACTTTAATATTTAGTATTCATCAATTTTTATTGTTTATTTCTATATTTTTATTTTCATCAGAATCCAATATTTTTTTTACAAAAACATTTAGATCATTTTTTTCCAAACCTAAACTTTCAAAAACATCTTGATCTACATTATCTAAATTTTTTTCATAGTCTTTTATAAAATTATTTATATTTCAGTTTTCTAAATTTGATATATCAAGTATATTCTTTACATCTCAAATAATTTTATTTTCTATTACTTGATTTGAATAAAAGGCTCATTTTTCTTGTATATAAGATACTTCCATCAAAAAATCTTGTTCCAACAAAGATAAATCAGCAAATTTTTGATCTGATTTTATATTTTTTCCATTAATTTTATTAAATTCTGTTATTAAATCTTTTGTTTCTAAATTTAAATTATTTTTTCATATAATATCTACAAATCATCACAACTCCTTTTCAATTGTTTTTAAATCTATTTTTCTAGTTCTGTTTATTCTTTGTACTAGCTTTCCCTCCACAAAAAATTTGAATTTATCTTCAAAATATTTTGTAAATTCTGGATTTTTATTGTCTTTAAACGCTAATTCTATTTCAGTTTGAATTTCTTGAAAACTGTTTTTTGAAATATCTTTTTTAAAAACCTTTTTATATTCATTTTTAAGATCTTCGATTATTTCATGATCATCCAAAAAATCATCTTTATAATTTGAATCGCTTTTGTTCCACAAATCATGTGCATTAGATTTAGAAATTTCTCCAAGCATCTTGTTTACAAAACTCCTCATAATTATGTTTTGGACATCCAAAGGTATTTCGTCTTTGTCACTTATTCAAAGTATCATATCTAAGTTCAGAGGTCTTTTTTCCAAATCGGATATAGATAAATCTTTTCTTGTAATATTTTTTAATCAATTATTTATCATATCAGTTTTGTCTGATTCAGAAAAACTTGTCATAAGTTGTATTATTTCTACTTGTGTAAGTTTGCTTCATAAATTATTAATTCATTCAGAAACTTCTCTTACAGAGTTTAGTTGTCATCTAACATCTATAATTCAATTCTTTGATACTATAAGATTGTTGTTTTTTCATTTTTTAATCATCACACATTTGGTTTAGTGTATAAATATGATTCAATTATACTCCAAAATATGATTTTTACAATTTTTTGTCATCATATATCCATATTATAAACAAATCAAAATAAATGTCAAATAAGAAAAAAGATAGTACATTTGTACTACCTTTAGCGGTCAAGCGGTCAAACGGTGAAGCGATCAAACGTTTTCCCGTTTAACCGTTGTCCCGTTGTAACGTTTTAACGTTGTAACTCTTCGTCGTTTCTTATATATTTTTAAATTTATACAATTCTACTCCATTTATCATATCACTTTTTTCATCTCTTTGATACTCATTTGATTGAACTATTACAATTTTGTCATCAAGCGAGATATTTCATTTAAATATAATTCTAATCATTTCTTTTCCTATTCTTTTTAGGTTTTCATAATTGAATGATTCAGATATTTTATATCATCTTGCTCCCCAAACCATATTTAGATATCTATATGTTTCATCAGATTTTGTAAATGTAATCACAGGTACTTTTGGTGCTAGAGATGATAGTCTAGCAGAAGTATATCCATTGTCTGTAAAACAAACTATAGCTTTTATGTCCAATTCTCTAGTGATTCTATAAGCGTTGTAAATTATGTAGTCTCTCACAGCAAAATCTTCATCATTATCAAATCTTTTAGCTTCTTTGTCTACTATTTCCAGCTCATGCTTTTCCAATAATTCATAAATATCTGTAATGATTGGCAATGTTTCATCTTCTTGTATTATATGTTCTAATGCAAAACCATCTATAGCTAGCTCACAAAATTCTTTTATACCATCTTTTGTCCTAAAAGGATAATTTTTGTCTCCAATACTAGAAATAAAACTTACAGAGACTGGCTTTCCTGTGTTTTTTATTTTTTCTATCAAATCTTTTTTAGATAAATCTAATTTTTTCATTTCTTCTTCTATTTTGTCAAAGACAAAAATTATGCTATCAGATACTGCATTTATTGCATCCAAGTTTTTCAATCATTCGTTAGTTTCTATTTTTGCTACAACCTTCATATTTCATTTATTTTGTTGTGATAGAAATAATTTCAATTCTAATACATCTTCAGGACTTTTTACTCCAGACAATGCTATCATATGTATTCCATGTTCCAATCACCACAAAATATCTTTTTTGTCTTTTTCTGTAAGTACTCCAAAATCTATAGGACTTTCCAAAAACCTAACTCTATCAAATTGTAAAAGTTCTCATCATTCCAACACTTTACAATCTATATTGTCTTCAGCTTTTATGTCTACCACTTCTATCAATATTTTACTTTGTTCAAACTTTATTTTTGCACCAATTCATAGCTCTCATAATTTTTGATAATCTACAAAAATTTGTTTATCTCATTCTTGTGCATATTCAGAATAATCTACATTTATTATGTCTCATTTTTTTAGATTTATATTTATCAGATTTTTTACTCTAATATCGCATCATTTAGTTTCCAGCATAATGGTTTTGCTGTTGTCTAATTTCATAATAGTTTCTATATATTTTTTGTTGTTGTCATCAAAACCACCAGACATACTAAGTCTAAAAACATCTACCATGTTGATTACTTTTGACAAAACAGTTTCCTTTGCCAAAGTTGGTCAAACTCAAGCAATAATTTTAGAAAAATTAAAGTTACTCATTAAATCTTTGGTATAAAATTAAAAACCACTAAGTTAATAAAGTTATCAAGTTTTAAAGTTATCAAGTTTTAACTTTTAACTTTATACTTTTAACTTTTAACTTGATAACTCAATTATATTTTATCATAATCTACTAATACAAATCATTTAGATCAAATTGCTTTTACATAGTTTTTGTTTTTTATAACTACTTGAGCATGGTCATTTGTTTGTGTGTGTAGCAAGTCTTTTCATATCATTACATATACATTTCTTTCTATATAGTGTCTTGGGAAATAGATAACTATTGTATTGTTATTTTTTTCAACCTTTACATCTATATCCAATAGTGGTAAATCATCAAAAGTTTCCAAATCAATTCTCAATCCAATTTCACTTTCCAATGCTTGTATATTTTTTCATGCTTTTCATATAATTGCTCATTTTTCTGATCTTGGTACAAAAAGATACACAGTATCTCATTTTACTTTTGATATAAAGCTACAAGGCATTATTTCTTGTAATTGTTGATCTATGGCTACTTTTGCGTATTCTGCCATTTTAGATGGTTTTTCGTTTGTATTTATTTCTTCTCACAACGGCATTACTACTATTTGTTCTCCAAAAGTATAGATTTCAAATACTACTTGCTTATCAAAGAAACTACTTACTTCTATTACTGGTCTAGCCAAATCTTCAGATTGCATACCAGCAGGCACTTTCACAGTTAAATTTAAATGCAATATTTCTTTTATAGCTCATTTTTCTATAAATATCACAGTATCCAAAACTTGAGGGATGATTCACATTTCTATAGTTCATAGAAATCTTTGTATACTGTCTACAGGTCTAGTAGCATGTATTACTCAAATAAGACCAATTCAAGTCAATCTCATATCTTTGTATAATTCAAAATCCGGTTTGTTTCTTACTTCATCATATACAGTATAATCTGGTCTAGAAAGTAATAATATATCTCTTACTTCATCATGAGATCCATAAGTAAAACTATATTGCACAACACTTTCAGGCACCATTAAGTCACGAGGCGACTCGATTGTCTTTATTATTTTTTTATCTTTTTCATAAAGTTCTACCAAAGCTTGTGCAAATGTTGTTTTTCAGCTTCCAGGTGATCACGATACCAATATTCCTTTTGCTGAATCTTTAAACCAATTTAATACCTCTGGGTCTAAATTATAATCATCCAATGACAATTTTTTGATTGGTTTTACTATTGTGATTTCCAAACCATCAGACAAAGGTGGGTAAACAATAACAATTCTGTATGGTCCAAGCTGTATTACTTTTGATAGGCTTCTATTTATCTCTAAAACACTATCTTCTCTAGTCTCTACTTCTTGAAAAATATCATCTATTAAATTTTTTACAAAATTTTTGTCCAAAACTTTGTCTCCAATTTCTGGCTCTCGTCACAATGGACTTCAATTCTTCTTTAAAAGAGGATTGTTTTCTTTGATATGGATAGACATTGTGTCTATACCAAAATATTGGTCTAATATGCTTCAACAACCTTTTACATTTTGCATAATTTTTATTAAAAATATAAAGCAAGACTTATAAATTATTCTACAATATTTTTATATAAGTTTTTTTAAAAAACCTTTTTAAAACAACATATTTATCAGTTATTATCCTTTTTGCATTTTTTTGAGTAACTATATATATTGATTTTTATAAATTTTTCAATAAAAAATGATTGTTTGCTAATAAAAACACAGTTTTTATCTATAAAAATTTGCATGTATTTTCATGTTATTGGTATAAAAGAAGACGAAAACAAAAAATATAATATAGATATTGTTTTACAATCTGAATCTGATTTGATTGCAAAAGATTTCTTACACTTTCACAATATAGTTATATTAAATTTTTCCGATTATAAGGAAAGTCCACAATCTTTTTGAAATATAGAGCTTCATATAAACCACAAACAAAAAATTATAAAAGCATTTTCATACCTCAATGATATCCATTCTATACTAAAATATTTTTTGATGATGTGATTTGATGTTTCTTATGTTAATTTTATGTCATCAGAAAACAAGCTTCCAGAACAAGAAATTTTGGAATTAGTAAAAAATACCAAAATCGAGGTAGAAAACATAAAGGAAACATTAAAACAAGAATTAAAACAACAAAAAGACCAAGAGAGAAAAATTTACAAAGATGAAAAATTAAAAAAAACAATAAAAATATCTTTATCTGCAATCAAGGAAATTGACTTTTTATTGCAAAACATAGATATGCAAGATGTCTCTCAAGACAAAATCAGAGATATTAAGCTCATGTCACAAGAGCTTACAAAGCTAAAAATGTGAAGAAATGTAGACAAAATGATAGAGGTCCTGGAAAAGGTTTATCTTAAAATTTATGAAATTCAAAAAGAAAATTTTTCAAAAAAGACTGCAGCATTGCAGATTGATTGATCTTTGGTTACTGATGTAGATATAAACCAAGAAATTGAAAAGTACAAGAAGGCACAAAATATCAAAAAGATTTGAGCAAGAAGAGACAACGATGACAACTATTATCTATCATTTGAGACTACATGAATATATTTAAAATTTTTATTCAAAGATTTTAAAAATAGCTTAAACAATATATCTCATTTTTTTTATAATATTTTTGGTTACTTTGAGATTTTTTCTATTTTTGTAGTACTTACTGTTTCTATTTATCTTCGATTTTCCAAAATATCTTACTCATTGTATGAAAATTTGTATTTATACTACGCTATAATACAAATTTGAATATTTTGATTGTCTTTTTATATTGTGAAAATGTTTAGAAAAAAATTGATAAAAGTAAACATAGTATTGTTGATAATTGCTTTTGTGGTTTATTATTTATTACTTTGGTTTTTCAAAAACAACCTATCTTTTTAGTTTTTTAATTTAAAAAAGTGATATTATTGTTGCTTATATTATCTATATCCTCATTTATATTATATTTTTATATAATATGACTTTGGTATTTATGATTTATACCACTTTTGGTTTTTCTAATATTTATTATATATTATATTAGTGGTGTTTCTTTTAAATCTAGAGTCAATAGCCTTTTTCAAGATTATGGTTTGTTTTTTGCTTGGATTGTTATCTTGTTTTGATTGTTTTTGATATTAAAATTTTTTGGAATAGACACCACAAGTTCAATATTATCTATATTATCTCTAAATATATTGTTTTGGTTTGGATCATATATTTTTAAATATGAAGATTGAAAATTAATATCTCAATTGTGATATTATTTTTCTATATTATTTTTGGTCATTTACTTCCTATGAAATTATTGATTTTACAATTCTTTTGGTATTTTTTCATATATGCGATTACTCACGCTTGCTATTGTATGATTTTTGATATTTATTTTTTCTATTTATTATGATATAGAAAGATATCTTAATTATAAATTTTTAATTTTAGTTTTGTGATCTTTTGGTATTTTATTATACAATCAAATAGAAAATATATATATATTCTTGATAGTTTCTGTATTTGCATTAAGTTTTCTTTATGTTTATATTTACCGTATACTTATACACAAACCACCTACAGAAAATCAAATCAAAGAAATATCAGTAAGGCGTATCTTGGCGTGAGAAAGAGTATTAAAAAACATAAACCAAGATTCTGTTTTATCCAAAAAAATCTATGCCTTTGTCCAGGAATTTCCAAAATTTGTAAAATATTGATTAGAATTTGCTAATACTCTTATAATTTTAATTCTCATATATTTGTATTTTAAAAATGCGCTTAGCATACAATGAAATATAGAACAACTGTTTTATTGGTTGGTAATGGTTTGATTTGTGATAAATGTTTATTTCTTAAAAAGAATAAACTATACCTCTATTTTACAAAGACTACTCACTTTTCTTGTTATAAATTTTGCTATATACATTAGTTTGTTCTCAGCTTTTGATGGAGATATATGAAGTATAGTATTTTTGTGAATTATACGAAATATTATGTCGACTATGATGGTGTTTCATATACACAAAACAAAGATTTGAGAGTATTTGAGAAAAATTGATTATTTGTTTTGGATATTTACGACAATGCTTGCTTTGGCAGTAAACATTGTTTTATTGTTCCATACTAATTTAGTCTGATGATTGCTTTTCCCTGTCATACTTTTATACATTGGAATTCAAGGTATGGCTTTATATTATTCCATAAAATATATAAACAAAATCAAGGAAATTGTTGTAGATGAAGAAATATAATAAACGGCTCAACGGGAAAACGGTAAAACGACCACACGTTACAACGGAAAAACGTTTCACTGCTTGACCTTTTCCACGCTTGACAGTTTGACATCTTATCCGCCTTTTTAACTTTAAAAACATTCCTATGTCTCAAAAAAACAAACAGATTTGGTGATGGATATTTATGTTTTCTTTTATATGAATTGGTATTTTTCGATTTATTGTTTCTTTGCTTTTTCGAATAATCTCAACTTCGGGATTTTCGTGAGATTTTTATGTTATAAAAAGTATAATAAATTGGATTTTAGGATTGTTTGCAATTTTATCAATTTTTGTGTGACTTCCACTTTGAATCATATATCTTGTAAAATGATACAGAAGTTATAATTATGATAGACACATCAAAATTAAGTCTAATGGCTTAATTACAAACAACATTTATCACAAAGATTTTGATATAAAAAGTATAATAAAAACAGATATAGAAAAAATTACAAAACATGGATTAGACAAAAAATTTTCACCAGGATTAGCGGTTTTTTTAAATATTATTACTTTTGGTATGTTTGGTTTTTTGTATTACTGAATTAAACATGACTATCTACCTATAATTAAATCTAATGATTTTTGAGCAGCTAGAGCTGTTTGATTTATGTTTATACCATTTTTCAATATATACTGGCAGTTTGTTTTTTGGTTGAAATTAGTAAATAGACTAAATCTACAATATAAATTGAGAAATAAAAAATATAAAATTTCAAAATGACTTGCTATTACAACTTTGGTTTTGAGTGTAATACCATATATCAATTATATATGAATTTTTATTTTTCATTCGATAATGATTTATCAAATACAGTCAGCAATCAATGGTTTGGTTAAAACAAAATAAAACTATACCAAAATTTGCAAAATTTATTTATATTGATATAATTTCTGAGAATTTTAATTTTTAAAACAATCATGAAAACGACAATAAAAGTATTTATCTTGTCTACATTATCAGTATCAATTTTTACTTGAATTTGATTTGCTCAGCATTGAAGACGATGAAATTATGGGTCAAGTCCAATGCAGATTTTTGAAACAGTTGTGGATAATGCAAATAAATGATGATATGCTATACAAGAAACAGCATTAGATGGTATTACAGATCTAGAATGATGATATTCTAGAGAATTTAAAATAACAAACACATTAGATTACATAAGAAAAAATCTAGACCCTTATTTGCAATGGGCTATATATATTGGTTTAGTTTTGGCTACTGTAGCATTGATTTACTCATGATTTTTGTTGGTAACTCATTGAATACATAAACAATGAGATTGGACAAAAGTAAAAACAAATGTGATGTATGTGGTTATTTGAGTTTTTTTGCTTACGTGATTTTATTTTATTATCAAAGTAATGGTTGCACTTATTACATCATTGTTTTGATGATCTACATGAAATTCATGATTTTAAATAATAAAAATTATACTATGAAATTTTATAAATATATATTGTTTACACTATTTGCTTTGTGAGTTTTTTTTGTACAAAATCAGGTACATGCTGCAGTTTGAGTTCCTCCTTCTTACAAAGACAATTTTTCTCAATATCTTACAAGTTGAGAGCCAGATAGAGAATGAAGAGTAGAAACAGTTTATGATTTATGAATTGACTCTAGTAAATCTCTGAAACACAATATTAGATGTTTGTTTTATCCGAATTCTTACAAAGTTCCATGATGTGATTCTTCTAGTGCTGGTTGAAAAGTCTGGGATGTTGCTAGATATGTTTGATTTGCTATATTAGTTATATATTTAGTTCTAGTTTGAGTAAATTTATTGATCCAATGAGCAGATGCAGAAAAAGTAAAGACTTCACTTAAATCTTTGATATATATATTATATTGATCTGTATTATTTTTTGGTTCTACTTGGATACTCGGAAGTTCTCTTTGAATTGAGACAGTACAATGAACAGAGGGTATGGTTGATGCTATACAATGATGACCAGATTCGCTATTTTTCAAAATCATATCTGGATTAAAAGCACTGGCATTTTTTATAGCTATTATAATGGTAGTCGTATCCTGATTTAAAATAATGGCAGTTTCAGATCAATCTGACAAAACAAAAACAGCAATTAGGTGAATTATAAACGTTGTAGTTGCTTTGGTTATGATAAAAATAATAGATTATGTTTATTACATAGCACAGTTGCCAACTTTCACAACACAAGCTACAGACTTTATCATAGAAATTGCTAAAATAGTTTGATTTATACTTTGAGCAATGCTAGTTATTATGATTTTTTATTCTGGATTTTTGTTTCTTACAGATCAGTGAAAATCTGAAAACATGAAAAAAGCAAAAAACATTATCATATGAGTTTTACTTTGAGGTCTTGTGGTATTTATGTTGTTGCTGATTATGTATCAATTATTTGCGGAATTTGCATAAAACAAATAAAATATATTTTACAAAAAGACATTTCAGATTTTTTTCTGGAGTGTTTTTTGTTTTTTCTCTTGATTTTTGGTCGCATAAAACTAAAAGTAACGAGCTTACTTTTCGACAATAGCTCCTGTAGTTCAGCTGGATAGAATAGCCCTCTCCTAAGGGGCAGATACAGGTTCGAGTCCTGTCGGGAGTAAATTACAGTTTAAAATTTGCAATTTCAAATATTGTGTTGCAAATAAACACATACACATTACATAACGGTAAAATCTGTGTGTTTTGTGTAAACAATTTTATATTTTTAATTTATTAAACTATGGTAGAAAAAAAGACCACAAACACTTTTCAAAGACACGCTACTGACACAGGTTCTCCTGAGTTTCAAGTTTGATCTTTGACAGAGGAAATTACAATGTTACAGTGACATTTAAAAGATCATTCAAAAGATTTTGATGCTAAAAGATCTTTGCTAAAAAAAGTAGCAAAAAGAAGAAGATTTTTGAAGTATATCAAAAACAGAGATCTAGAGTCTTATTCAAAACTTTCTAAAAAAGTTTGAGTAAAAGTATAGTTTTAATTGATAATGGAAAATTGATAATGTACAATTATCAACTATCCACTATCAATTATTCTTTTTTATTTTTTAAATTTTTATATTATAATGGATTTACAGAAATTCACTCAACAACTTAAAAGTTGAGATATCATAATTCCTTTGATAAAGGAATGAAAAAAAACTAAATGAGTTGTTTTAAAAAAAATAGAAAATGGAGTATTGGTTGATTGTTCTGATTGAGCATTTACTTGAATTATATTATCAAAGGAAGTAAAAGAATTAGAAAGAAGTGCCTATGATTTAGCTCCAGGTAGAGAAATAGAATTAGAAGTTGTAAATACAAACATTAGACATGAAGATGGTTATTATATCGTATCTGTGACAAAATTATTGCAATATGATGTACGAAAATCTATCTTATCAAAATTTGAAAAAGATGAAATTATAAAAGTTGTTCCCACAGAAGCAAATCTATGATGATTACTTATAGATATGCATGGTATCAAATGATTTATTCCTCTTTCTCAATTGGCTCCAATACATTATCCTAGAGTAGAAGATGGAGATCAAGAAGCTATATTCGACAAATTATTAGAGCTTATAGGACAAGAAATATCTGTTAGAATTATAAATATCGATGAAGAAGAAAAGAGAATTATTTTATCAGAAAGAGAAGCTCTAAAAGAAGAAAGAGAAAAAGTATTAAAAGAATTGGAAGTTGGTAAAATATTTGATTGAGTTGTTTCATGAGTTTCATCTTACTGATTGTTTGTGACAATTGGAGGTACTGTAGAATGACTTGTTCATATATCAGAAATTACATACTGACACGTAAACAATATAGATAGACTTTGAAAAATATGAGACAAAATGCAGGTAAAAGTGATTGGATTGGAAAATGGAAAAATATCATTATCTAGTAAAAAATTGAAAGAAGATCCACGATCTGCTCTTCCAAAAAAACACAAAATATGAGATATTATCGAGTGAGAAGTTGTTAGATTTGTACCGTATGGAGTATTTATTAGAGTATTTGATGATATCAATGGACTAGTTCACCTTAGTGAATTATCTCAAAAATCAGTACAAAATCCAAATGAAGTAGTAAAGCTTGGAGAAATAGTAAAAGCAAAACTGATATTATTGGATCCAAAAAATAGAAAAATCTGATTGAGTATGAAGGACTCTGCACCTGTTGTAGAATGAGCAGAAAAATCACCAAACAAAAAACCTGCAGCCAAAAAACCATCAAAAGGTTTGGAGGATGTAGTTAAAATGTTAGAAGAAGAAAAAGAATAATTCCAAATAGTAAAAAGTTTGTAAAGTTCATAAAGTTAAAAGTTATTGATTTTCTATATGACAATGACTTTACAAACTTTATGAACTTTTTACTTTATACCTGAAAATGCTCAGGTGATGGAATTGTTCCAAGATTAATTGAATAGCGCGACTGAAAGGAGGGATATTGAATTAAGATTGAGAATCCCGCTGAATAGCGGGAGTATACACCTTTAAAAAAATGCTCAGGTGATGGAATTGGTATACATGCACGATTGAGGTTCGTGTGCCTTACGGCTTGGGGGTTCGAATCCCCTCTTGAGCAAAAAAGATTAGACTTTCATATAAATTTTATTATAAGAGAAATTAGTTTATATCCAAACCAAATAAAATGAATTTACAAGAAAAATTGTTTGCAGATTATATGCAAGCCATGAAAGACAAAGATATTCACAAAAAAAGTATTCTAAACTACGTTATAGCTCAAATCAAAAACAAAAAAATTGAAATCCAAAAAGATTTGGAAGATGTAGATGTAGTCAAAATACTAAAAAAAGAAATCAAGGCTTTGTGAGAAGCTATTTGATTTTTGGAAAAAACAGACAAAAAAGATGAATTAGCAGAAGAAAAAGCCAAAAAAGTTCTTTTGGAATTTTATCTTCCACAGACAAAATCCAAAGAAGAGACCAAACAAATCATATTATGATTGATGTCAGAGATTGGTATCACAGAATTGGCCAAGCAAAGATGACAGATTATGTGAGCTATCAAATCCAAATATGGAGAAGAAATAGAATGATCTGTAGCCAATGAAGTAATCAACGAAATGTTGTAATTATTATGCTACATAAATAGACAATTTTTATCTACAAAATATTTTATGAAAAAAATTATTACAAAAATATTTCTATCTACTTTTGTTGTCTGATTTTTTTCTTTGTGATTAAGTTTTGTTTATGGGCAAAATTGTAATGTTTGGACACAATGTTATACCCAATGATGTTCAAATGCAGCAAATTATTCATGGTTTAATAACTCTACTAATGCATATAGTGTTTGTTCTAGTGACTCAACTTGTAAAGCATATTTAGATTGAGATAGTAAATATGGTGATTGGGGTTGATTAACACATGTACAATGAAATATCCCAAAAATTTGGAGCATGGTTAATTTAAGTGTTCCAAATCAATGATGATGTAGTAATCAAACAAACCCAACTTGTCAAGGTGTTGCAAACAATGTAAAAACCATGCAAAATACATTAAAGGTAATATGATGTTTTCAACAACATAATGATAAAAGATGAAATGATGGAGATTGCTTACTTGGTTATGATACACTATATGATATGACGCACTGTTGTATATTGCCATGAGAATCTTTACCACAAATAACTAATCCATGACAAAGTGCAGAGCCTTCTTGCTCTTGAAATCTTACTTTAATAACCAATAACTATAATCAGAAATGTTGTGTCTTAAAAATAGAATGTAAAAATCCAAAAATTACAATAAATTGAAAAGAAAATGAGACTAAGTATACAGACAATTCCATTTTAAAAGTAGAGGTAGATTACTCAAACAACACAGAATGATCTATAGTTTTTAATACATCAGAAATAATTATTGATTGATGAACAGGTAGTAATTTTGTAGCAAATACAGTTTCAAAAAAAATAACATTTGATCTTACTCCTTCATGAGACACCAATACTATAAAAATAAACGTTAAGGAAGATTGTTGAAAATTAGAAGGTGAAAAGTGTCCACCAGTTGAACAAGAATTAAAGCGTGACATACCTTGTCAAGATAGAGATAAATGGTCTGCTTGTTCTAATTCTTGAGATTTTTGATTAACTTGATGATCTTTAGATTGGACAATTTTAAAAACATCTAAATGTCAATTAGAATGATATCCTGCGCCATTAGATTTTTGTCCTTGATGTGATTTAAGAACAATAAATACTTGTGAACAAGATTATTGATCTTGATGGTATGAAAACAATAGTTGATGTTGTATAAATTGTGGTACACAAAAAAAATTTGATACAACAAAAAATGATTGTGTTTGTTCCAAAACACAAGATGAATGTGCAAACAATTGAGATAAATTAAATAAAGAAACATGTAAATGTGAATGTGACTCTAGTCTTAGATGCTGTGGAATATTATTAAATACTGTAGTCCCATTCATCTGAGATTGTATCGAAATGACATCTCAAAACGATGTATGATCTTCAAGCAATGAAAACACAAGTACAGTAAATCAGTTGAATGCTTTTCCTTTTCTTATGATGGGATTGAGTAAAATATTGGTTACAGTTATTTTGATATTTTCATTTTTGATTGTGATAGCATCAGGACTTATGATGACTACATGAGTATACGATGAATCAAATTATAAAACAGGAATGGAACGGATTAAAAAGGTTGTAGTCGCTCTTATTTTGCTTTGAAGTTCATGATTAATATTAAAACTTATCAATCCAAGCTTTTTTGGAGGGTAAATACGAAAGGTCGCAATAGGTTACAATAGGATACAAAGGTTGCAAAGGTTTCAAAGGACCTGGACTTTGCAACCCTTGAAACTTTGCAGCCTTTGAAACATTGTATCCTTTGCAGCCTTTGCAACTTTATAACTTTTAACTTTCTAACTTTCAACTTATTATGGTAAACATTAAATTAGATTCTGGATGATTTTTGATAGAAAATAAAATTCTTTTTTGAGCAAGCGTCCCAAATAAAGATTACATTAATTTGGCTGTAGATACTGGTGAAGATATTGTCACAGAAACTGCATCTTATTCTATAATAGAATATCCAGGCGAATATGATATAAATTGAGTTTTTATAAAAGTTTATGGATCAAAAGACTGAAAACTTAATTATGTTTTTACAGTAAACAACAAAAAAATCTGACTTATCCAAAGTCCTAAAATATTAGAAGAAGATGACGTCAATTCTATGTATGCTTGGCTTTATTTGGATGATTCAGTAGAAAAAAAAATAGACCAACTAGAACTTGAATGAAAGAAATTTAAGTTAGATTCAAATTGATGAACATTGCAAGTTAGTATGAAAGATGATGAAGCACATCAGGAGGTTTCTATAAAAGTATCCAACACAACTTGAGAAGATCCAGAAATAGACTTAGAATAATTGATAATTGATAGTTGATAATTGATAGTTGATAGTTGATGTGTAATTGTCCATTATCAATTTTCAATTATCAATTAGTTTAATCCACTATCTATTAAAACAACCCCATCTCATTCTTCCATTTTAATTTCTTTGTAAATTATTTGCTTTTTTTCTAAAAATTCATATAATCAAGACATCTTATGTTTGTATTTAATTACATCATCACACACCAAAACACTTTTGGTGCTTAGTATATCAAAAATATTCATCAAATAATTAGCATACTGACTTTTTTGTCAATCTACAAACACAAAATCTAAGGTGTTTGGGATAAGTTTCTTTATATCTATTTTTAAAAAATCAAAAGGGTATACAATTAAATTTTTCAATTCATATTTTCAAATGTTTTGTATACTTTCCATGTAAGCGCTATATGAAATTTCAAAGGAATACAATGTTCATCATCGTTCTTTGATCTTATTGGCTATAAAAATAGAACTATAACCTACCGCACCACCTATTTCCAAACAAACTTTTGGCTTATGTTGTTCTAGTAGATTTCACAAAAAACTTTCAGTTTCTATACTAATTATTGGAATGTTTCTATCTGTGCAAGATTTTCTAAGTAAGGAAAGATTCATAAGATAGTCAAAAATTTTAAAAACTTTTAATTTAATTTTAAAAAACAAAAACAATGAGTGAAAACAATTTATTTTGAAATCTTAATATTGATTTCAACAACAAAAACAAACAAAAAAGATGAAGAAATGATCGCAGATCAAGTTGAAAATTAGACAAAAATTTAAACTCTGAAGCATTTTTGCGTCACCTTTGAAAAACAGAATCTGATCATATTCAAGATTCATCCAAGCTTATAAAAAAATGAGAAAAACCTGTAAGAATATGAAGTCTTATGTGATTAGAACAAGTTTGAGCATGTATGTTTATAGAATATGAAAATGATATTATTTTGGTAGATGCTGCTATGGAATTTACCACACAAGCCAATTTTTGAGCAGACTATATTATTCCAGACATTTCTTATATCAAAAGAAACATCAAAAAACTTAGAGGTATAGTAATCACACATGGGCATCTTGATCATGTTTGATCTTTAAGAGATATTTTGCCAGATCTTGGTTATCCTATGATTTATACTACTCCATTAAGTCTTTGAATTATCAAAAAAACGTTTGATAACCCAAAAGATGCAGAAAAAATAAAATATAAAATTATAGATCCAGATATAGATATTCTCAAATTATGATGTTTTACGTTGGAATTTGTTCCAGTAAATCACAACATACCAGAAACTTTAGCTGTTTCTATACAAACACCAAAATGATTAGTGTTTAATTCTTCAGATTTTAAAATTGACCATACTCCTGCTATAGATAGGCCGGCAGATTTAGCAAAAATAGCTAGGATATGAGCAGAATGAGTAAAACTTTATATATGAGATAGTCTTGGAGCAAACAAAAAATGACGATCTCTTTCAGAAAAAGAAATATGAGAAAATTTGGATGAACTTATCCAAAAGACCAAAACTAGGATGCTGATAGCTACATTTGCTTCCAATGTGTGAAGAATTATTCAAATAGTAAATAGTGCAATCAAAGCAAATAAAGTAGTTTTTCTTTCATGAAGATCTATGGTAAACAATATTGAGATCTGTCAACAATTGGGATATATAAAAGTACCTCAATGATATATTCGCAAGCTTAGTGAAGATGTAGACACTTTCCCAGATGAAAGAGTTTTGATTCTTTCTACAGGAGCACAGTGAGAAGAATTTGCTGCACTTACCAGAATGGCTAGAAATGAGCACAATTTTTTACAACTTAGAAAATGAGATACTATATTGATGTCTGCTACTCCTATCCCAGGAAACGAATGATCAGTAAACAATATGATAAATAATTTAATATTCAAAGATATAAACTTAATTACAAACGACGATATAGATGTACACGCTAGTTGACATGGTTGTGCTGAAGATCACAAACTTATGTTGTCTTTATTAAAACCAGAATTTTTCTTGCCTTACTTTATGCCAGCAAAAGAAAGATATGCTCATAAAAATTTAGCGATGGATATGTGAATGTCTGAATCTCGTATTCTTATGCCTATGAAAAATGGAGAAATAATCGAGATGTATGATGATGTTGTAATTGTTTGAAAAGAAAAACTAAAATTAGATACTATTATGGTAGATGGAAAATGAAAATGACACCTATCTGGAGAATATGTTATCAAAGCTCGTAGTATAATGGCAGAAGATGGTGTGTTGGCCCTTATCTTCAAAGTGGATGCAAAAACAAAAGAAATTGTGTGAAATATACAAATAGAATCTAGAGGATTTGTTTATTCTTCCGAGGTAAAAGATATTCACACAAAAGTAGTAGAATTTGCTAGAGCAAAATATATTGAAAACTCCAAAAGAAGAATGCAAGTAAAAGATAATCTAAAAATCTTAAAAGAGGATTTGTGAGAATTTATTATGCAGATTATAGGTAGGGTTCCAATGATTATGCCTATGTTTGTCTATATCAACAAAGATTCAAAAGACGATGTAAGCAAGGATGAAGCTATTTTGGGTATGACTTTAGATGAGCAAGGAGGGGAATAGTTAGTTCAAAGTAAAAAAGTTATAAAGTTTTCAAGTAGGGGCGATTATCAATCGCCCTAACAATAAATGAAGTTTTTTTTGTAGGGAACGCTCGCGAGCGTTCCTTAAATTTTATTATATGTTTTTATATTTTTTCAAAGAGTACGAGTTTTTAATAAAATAAAACGATGTAGGGGCGATTAGTAATCGCCCTAACAATGAATGAAGTTTTTTTTATAGGTAACACTTGAGAGCGTTCCTTACATTTTTATTATATTTTTTTTGTTTTTTTACCAAAAAATATAAATTTTTAATAAAAAAAAAGGAAAGATTGAAATCTCTCAAATCAGGGCGATGTGTACAAGGCTTATCGCAGTCTTAATGCGTCAGCTGGCACTGCAGAATGCTTCAAAAATGTTTTTTTAATTTTTCTAAAAAAATTACTTTTCTCAGTGTTTCTTTTTGTATCTAATTATGGCTTTATCTACATATTCATAAGCTTCTCATTTTGTGCCAAAACCATGGACAATAGTATGTTCATATTTTTTTGTTTCCAATTTTTTGTACTCTTTAAAAAATACTCATAATTCTTCTTTGATATGTTTTGGTATGTCATTTATTCATTGGTATTCATCCCAACGAGGGTCGATCTCATGTGTTGGTACTGCAATCAATTTTGGATCTTGTCATTTTTCGTCTACTACATCTATTACCCCAAGTAGTCTTGCTCTAATCACACAACCACTAAATGTGGGATATGTTCAAAGCAAAAACACATCTACAGCGTCTCCATCCATTTCTGTTGTTTGAGGTATAAAACCATAATCAAACGGATAAAACATGCTATGATGTATTACACGATCAAGTCTGAAATATCCTCACTCTTCATCATATTCATATTTGTTGGTAGATCATTTTGGTATATCAACCACAATATTTACTATAGCTTCTTTTTTGTCATAATAAGCCGGAATACTTTTGTATAGGTTCATTCTTTTTTCTTTAAATAATAAAATTACAAAAAACACTTATAATAAAACCTAATTCTTTTGCAATTTAAATTTACTTTTATAAATTATATTCACTTTAATTTGATATATTAAGTTGATGATAAATCATGTTCCAGTTATGTTAAATGAAGTATTAGATTCAATTTCATCAGATTGTGAGATATTTGTCGATTGAACATTGGGTCATGGTGGACATTCAAAAGCAATTTTGGAAAAATTTTCTAAAATCAAAAAAGCTTTTTGATTTGATTTAGATCCAAATATTTTAAAAGACACAAAGCTTAGACTTAAAGAGTTTTCTGATAAAATGGAGTTCGTTTGATCTTCATATGCTAGTATTTCAAAAACACTTTGAAAAGAAAAAACAGATTTTGTTCTATTAGATCTTGGAGTAAATATGGAACATTTCAAAGATTGAGAGCGTGGTTTTTCATTAAATTATGATTCAAGGTTGGATATGAGGTTTGATAATAAATCTTGAAAATCTGCTTATGATGTAATAAACACTTATTCTATGTTGGATCTTGCTAGAATTTTTGAAGACTACGCAGAATTTACCCCACAAAAATCTCAAGAAATAGCCAAGAAAATATTGGATATCAGAAAAACCAAAAAGATAGAAACAACATTTGAATTAAAAAACATATTAAATCAGGTTGGTCTTGGGCAAAAAGCTTGTGTGGTAATTTTTCAAGCAATTAGGATTGAAACCAACAAAGAAATTGATAATCTAAAAACGTTGTTGGATCAAATTCCAAATATTTTATCTAATTGATGAAGGTGTTGAATTATCACTTTTCATAGTATAGAAGATAGAGTGGTAAAAGTTCATTTCAAAAACCTTGTTCAATCTGGTTGATTTAAGTTATTGTACAAAAAAGCATTAAAACCAAATTATAAAGAAGTCGAGACAAATAGGGCTAGTAGGAGTGCAAAGTACAGAGTAATAGAAAAAATATTTAATACAAATTAAATTATATTTATGAAACAATTCGCTTTTATATCCACAAATTCTATACGCCAGTGTTATGCTTTTTTGTTAAACAAACAAAAAACTCATAAGTATTTTGTAGATGTAATAAAAATATCAGGATTGCTTTGATTTTTGTTGCTTTGTTGATTTTTTTATCTACGCTTTGTGTCTTTATCATCCACAGAAGGTTATTTTTTAAGAAAGGCAAACAATGAGTTGGCATCAATACACTTTAGACACGAAATAGTTAAAACAGAAATATTGGAACAAACACAAAGAAATCGAGAAAAAATGTATTGAAATAATCAAACTAAACAAATTGTAGATGTTCGTCCAGAAATAGTAAAAATTCCTAATAAAGCTGAGTTGACATATAGATAGTCTTACAATTTTTCTAAAAAATCTTTTTCAAAAAAGGTTTTTTGTATTTTTCTACCATCATTATATATTTTTATATGCATTTGTGACTTATAGTCATATCATGTTTCAAAAGATTGATGAGCACTTGTATAGGGCCAATTTTTTATGTTTTCAACTAATTTAATTCTAATTGGTTCAAAAGCGACACAACTCTCTATCTCTGCAATATCTTCTAAATTTATTTTATATGCTTTAAATCTTCATTCAAATACAGGGACTCATTTTGATTCAATATTATCTTCATTTTTTTTCTTGAAATACATAGCATAGCTTACTTGTATTTTTCTCATAAAATCAGACAATTTAAATCATTTTTCTTGATTTTTTAAAACAAAGTAAAATCTATCTGGCAATATACAATAAGCAGAAAGTATTATTCAAGTATTATCCAATATATTTGATATTGTATACAGTAAAAATGTTTTGTAATCGTCAGAATTTTCAAATAGTATGTTGTTGTTGAATCCTTTATTTGAAATTAAATAATATGTTTCTTCCAAGAACTCATCACGGTAATTAGACATTTTTAATCTATAATTTAGATAAAAATCTTTTCAACCATTTATCCATACTATGGATAAAAATATTATATAAATAAGTTTTTTCTAATCAAGAATAATTGGTTGCCATATGTTTTTTTTAGTATATAATATATATTATACAATATATTTCTGTTTATGGTTATGAAATATATTTCATAACGTTGATTTTCTTGAAAAAAAATATAATATAGATAAACAATAATTTATGAAATTTATTTTGATAATATATTTGTATGGAAAATGTAATTATTGTATGATCATGACCAGCTGGACATACGGCTGCTATTTATACAGCCAAAGCTTTATTAAACCCTCTTATGTTTGAAGGATTTATGGCTTGATGAGTGGCTGCATGATGACAGTTGACCACAACAACTACTATTGAAAATTTTCCTGGATTCCCAGATGGTATAGATGGTTTTCATCTTATGCAAAATATGAGACAGCAATCTATAAATTCATGAACCAGGATTGAAACAAAAACTGTAGATAAAGTAGATTTATCTCAAAGTCCATTTAAAGTATATGTGTGAAATGAAATTTTGGAAACAAAATCTTTGATTATAGCTACAGGAGCTACAGCCAAAAGGATGTGACTTTTGTGAGAAGCAAATTATCGATGAAGATGAGTTTCTGCTTGTTCTATATGTGATGGATGATTACCAATATTTCGTAATCAACACATAGTAGTAATTTGATGATGAGATGCTGCTATGGAAGAGGCTATACATTTAACTCATTTTGCATCCAAAGTAAGTATTCTGGTAAGAAGTGACAAGCTTAGAGCTTCCAAGATTATGCAAGAAAGGGCAAAATCTAATCCAAAAATAGAATTTTTACGAAACACAGAGGCAAAAGAAATTATTGGAGAATCTTGATGAAATATGACTTGATTAAAAATTATAAATAATCAGACCAATCAAGAGTCTATTTTAGAAGCAAAATGATTGTTTTATGCTATATGACATACGCCAAATACTTCATTCTTAGATGGACAATTAGAGTTAGACGAAGCGGGTTATATAATTACAAAACCTTGAAGCACGCAAACTTCGGTTCCTGGAGTTTTTGCAGCAGGAGATGTACAAGACAAAAAATATCGTCAGGCTATTACATCGGCAGGTACATGATGTATGGCAGCACTTGAGGCAGAGAAATACTTATTAAATAATTGATAATTGATAATTAACAATGGATAATTACCCATAAATTATCAATTATCCATTATCCATTATCAATTAACTTTAAAACTTTTAACTTTATAACTTTTAACTACCATGTGAGTAATACATTTAGAGTGAATAGAACAATTTAAAAAAGAAGTATTGGAATTTGATTGAGTAGTACTTTTAGATTTTTGGGCAGAACGATGCGGTCCTTGTAGAATGCTTTGACCTATATTAGACGAATTAGCTACAGATAATGCGTGAAAAAATGTAAAGATCATAAAAGCAAACGTAGAAAGTCCTGAAAATGGTCCATTGTCTCAAAGTTTTCAAGTAAGTTCTATCCCAGCAGTTTTTATGTTGAAAAATGGAGAAGTGGTAAAACCAATTATTGGTGTTAATCCAAAAAATGTTTATCAGTGAGAAATTGATTGATTATTGGGTCAAGATATACAACAAGCAGCATAATATATTTTTTGCTTAATTTAATATTTTATTAATTTAATATATTATTAATTTAATATATTTAAAATGAATAACTTATCAAAAATTATTATTTTTTCTATTGTTGGATTCTTTGTATGAATTGTGTTCGCTTGAATTTTGATGTGGAAAATGTGACCATCTATGATGCTTTTGGAAGATGAGGTACCTTATGATTTTGAAGAAACTATAAAAATTTACAATGATGCTGTGTTGGCAAAATGATGGAAAATATCAACAATACACGATTTACAAGAAACTATGAAAAAGTATGGAAAAGATGTAAGTAGGGCTACTGTTTTTGAGCTTTGTCACCCAGATTATGCTTATGAGATTTTATCTAGAAGCGACGAAAGGATAGTTTCAGCAATGATGCCATGTAGAGTTTCTTTTTATGAAAAAGATGATGGTAAAGTTATGTGTCTAGAATGAATTCAGAGTTGATGTGAAAAATGATGTGATGAATTGTGGCAAAAACGATGAAAATAGCATCACAAGAAACAGAAGAAATTTTGAAATCAGTTTTGAAATAGTTTTGTTAATTATAATAAAAAAATCCTGAAATTAATCAGGATTTTTTTTATAAAAGAAATTCTAAAATACAATATATGATATGGCTTTCAAATAGAATTATTGTTCTTTTTTGGAAAATAAATATTATTTAATCAATTCTGAATAATCGTAATTTAAGGATAATATGAAAATCTTAGTTATCGTGCTAAGGAAGGGTAGACGACTATTTTATAAATTATATTTTTTATGTTAATTTAATTCTTGCAATTTTTTGTTAAACAAGAAGACAAGGTAGTCTATCATCTCTTTTTGTTCTCATTGAAGTTTTACTTTAGAAAAAGAGTTTACTATTTTTTGATATTTTTCTTTTTGTTCTGGTATTGAATATTGTATTGACCATTGTTTATCTACAACACTCATCAGACCATCTATTCTTATTTTTATCTTGTTATTTACTGTTTGATTATTATTTGGTTCTATTTTTGTTTTATTTTCTGTGATTTTTTTATCTTCTATAACAACAAAAGCATCCATCATGTTTCTTCATGGTCCAGCGACATATTTTCCATCATAAATCATAGCTTTTGTACCACCATTATCTAACTGTATAGCATCGTAACATCCGAAAGTTTTTATTATATAGTCAGCTAAGCTAGAAAATGTTACACCATCTACATATCACATGTAAATAACTTTTTTATCTTGTGTGCTACAGATAAATGTTTTGTTTCATGCTTTTCATTGTTTTGGATCATTGTTCATCTCACTATTGCGTATTGCTACATTTACTCATTCTTTTACAAGCGTGGGCATCATCATACCATTGTAAATTGCCAAGACAGAATCATTTTTCCAATGATTTATAGACTGATCTCGATATCTCTCATCTCTTTCGGCCATTTTCAATGGATTTGAACCTTTGTCAAAGCCAAAGACTGATCTTCATGGTGCAATATCCATTCATCGTTTTGAATATAATTTACCATCAGAGATTCTTAATCAATCAGTTGTGTTTCATTCACATCGACCATATCATACAGGACAAAAAAATCATCCATTGATAGCGTGTGTTCATCATACAGAATCCATAAGTGATTTTAGTGATTGTGCTGGTGTGTGATTTGGTACTGCAGCTACAACAATTCTAGATTTTCCATCATCTCAATCTACCTTTATTACTTGGTATTTTTTTCCATTTTCTGTGCCATTTAGTATGGTAGTTGTAGCAGAAGAAAATCAAATCACAAAAAAACAAAAAACAACAATAATAATAAATTTTTTCATAAAAATTTTTTATTAAATAAAAGCGTGTCATATAAAGTTTATTTAAATATATTTTTATTTATTTCAAGTCTATAGTTTTGTCACTATCCCAAATAAAATTGAAAATACTTAAAAGTGTCTCATAAAGATAGTAGCTAGACATTACTAGTCCAAATGGTTCTTTTTCTGTAAAAACAGCTATCATAACTTTGTTTGGTCAATATATATTTATTATTATATTTTCCATAAAAGTTAATCATTTTGTTATTTTTCGTTCTCTCTTGTATTTTTTGCTAGAGATTTTTTTTATATTTTTTCTGTTTATCGGATTGTCAGATAATAAGGTTTTAGAAAAGATATTTTTTTTGATCTTTTCAGGAAAAAATTTAGTTTCCAAATAATTTGATATAAATTTGGGAAATTGAGATGTTCATAAAAAAGCACAAATTTCTACTTGTGAACTTAAAATATTGTCGTAGATATTTTTTATTCATTCCAATCATTCAAAAAATTCAACTTTTGGAGAAATGCCAAACTTTTCAGTAAAAGCGCTAAATGCGGGGAGTAAAGATTGAAAATTCTTAAAATTATCTTCTAATTTTTTGGCTATATGGTCTGGGGAAACAGCAGAGTATGTGGCGATTTTATTTTTATTTATCTCATTTATTATTCATTTCTTTTTTAATTCTTTGAGTATACTGTAAACAGTAGATCTTTTTTCTTTGGAATATCTAGCAATAGTGCTTGCATTTGCTATTTTAAGCTCCAAACAAGATAGATACACTTTGGCTTCTTTTTCAGAAAAATTATTTTTTATCAATAAATCAATCAGCTCCATCTTTTTATTTTGTAATATAAACGATATTATTTTATAGATTTGTCGACGAATTTCAACAACATAAAAAGTCAATTATATATTGATATATTGTCTGTTTATTGTTATATATGTTTATAAATATAAAAACAAAAAATTATGAAAAAAGAAGTCGTAAATTGGAAAGATTTTTCAGAAAAATCTCCTCCACCACACTATCTTGACCCAGAGTCAGAGATTATTGTAGAATACAACGAAGAAAGTGTTAAAATGATTGGTAAATATCTATTTCCAAGCAGTGATCCTACATTAAAAACCAGAAATCACGTTAATCACTTTCATGTAATTATGGTCATTGACGTTATCTTTGCTTTAAATGTTCTCTGGAATGGTGCGAGAATTGCAAAAGAAAAGCTTGGATGGGAAAATATGCTTGCAATTACCACGAATAGTAAAATTATTCAAAAACTTGAGCTTGATGTCTCATATGTCTTTGAAGCAGAACTAAAAAAAGCAAAAATGGGTTTATGGGAAGCTACTTTAAGAATTAAAAGTCAGAGTAATGTGGTTGCTGAAGTAAATACTTTGGCAAAAGTAAAGTAACTTTTTTTCAGAGAGCTCCTCTTAAATTTAGAGGAGTTTTTCTTTTCCTTGAAATTAAATCTATCTTTCATAACATACACAATATTTATGTGAAAAAACATTTATAACAAAATATAAATCTAATGGCAAAAAATCTAGTTATAGTGGAGTCTCCCGCTAAATCCGAAACTATCAAAAAAATACTTGGAAGTGATTTTGAGGTAAAAGCATCATACTGACATGTAGTAGATCTTCCCCAAAAAAAACTATGAGTAGATGTACAAAATGATTTCAAACCAGAATATGAAGTAACTCCAGAAAAGAAAAAAACTATAGCAGATTTAAAAAAATATGCCAAACAAGCTGATAAAGTCTGGATTGCGACGGATGAAGATCGTGAATGAGAAGCCATATGACGACATGTTGCCAATGAATTATGACTTGATATAAAAAAAACAGCTAGGATAGTTTTTCATGAGATTACAAAAAAAGCTATAGAGCATGCAGTAGCCAATCCTAGAACTATAGATATGAATTTGGTAGACGCACAACAAGCTAGAAGAATTTTAGATCGCCTTGTGTGATTCGAACTTTCTCCTGTACTTTGGAAAAAAGTGTCTAGATGACTTTCTGCTGGTAGAGTCCAATCAGTAGCTGTTCGTTTGATAGTTGAGAGAGAAAGAGAGATAGAAAAGTTTAAATCTGCAAACTTCTTTAAAACTATTTGAAATTTTGTCTGACAATCAAAACAAGATTTTAATGCCACACTAGATGTTGATTTCCCAAATATTGATGACGTAAAGAAATTTTTGGAAAATTGTAAAAGTTCAGAATTTCAGATTTCTAGCATAGAAACCAAACCTTGAAAAAAAACTCCATCAGCTCCTTTTACTACTTCTACATTACAACAAGAGGCGAGTAGAAAGTTATGATTTTCGGTTTCTCGTACCATGCAGGTTGCTCAAAAATTATATGAAGCATGACATATTACCTATATGAGAACTGATTCTGTAAACTTGTCTCAAGATGCAATTGCTGCTGCTCAATCAGAGATTATCAAAAATTATTGAAAAGAATATTCAAATCCTACCTCATATAAATCGAAATCAAAATGAGCACAAGAAGCACATGAATGTATTAGACCAACTCATATGGAAAATACAACAGCTTGAGCTGATGCTTCACAAAAAAAATTATATGATTTGATACGAAAAAGGACAATAGCATCTCAAATGTCTCCTGCGAAAATTGAAAAAACAAAAGCTATAATAGATATTTCAAATAGTAAAAATAAGTTTATAGCGGAATGAGAAGTGGTTAAATTCGATTGATTCCTAAAAGTTTATATAGAATCAAATGATGATGAAGGTGAAGAAAAAAATTCAATGTTGCCAAAGTTAGAAAAATGAGAGAAATTAGATATGCAAAAAATTGTCAGTACAGAAAAATTTAAAAAACATCCACCAAGATATACTGAAGCTAGTTTGGTAAAAGAATTAGAAAAAAAGTGAATTGGGCGTCCATCTACTTATGCGCCTACAATTTCTACTATACAAAAAAGATGATATGTCACTTTGGATAGTAGAACTTGAGAAAAAATTGACTATTCAGAGCTAACTTTAAAAAGTAATAATATTTTACATGAAACAAAGTCTCAAAATACTTGAGTAGAAAAAAATAAATTATTTCCTACTGATATTGGTAGGACAGTTACAGATTTTTTGATAGAAAATTTCAAAGATATTATGGACTATAATTTTACTGCATCTGTAGAAGAACAATTTGATCATATAGCATCTTGAGATCTCAAACGAGTTAAAATGCTTCATGAATTTTATTGACCATTTCATACAGAAGTAAGTAAAGCAGAGTGAGCTGATAGAGCTAGTGGTGAAAAAGTTTTGTGAAAAGATCCCAAAACTTGAAAACCTGTAATAGTTAGAATAGGTAGATTTTGACCATTAATTCAGATATGATCAGCAGAAGATGAAGATAAAAAATTTGCAAATATTCCTGCAGACAAAACCATGGAGACAATTACTTTGGATCAAGCACTTGATTGCTTCAAGCTTCCAAGAGAAGTTGGTGAGTATGAATGAGAAATAGTTATAGCTGCTATATGAAGATTTGGTCCATATATAAAATATAAAAATTTATTTGTGTCTATACCAAAAACTTCCGAATTAGATCCTATGTCTATCACATTAGAACAATCTATAGAATTAATTAAATCTAAGTTAGAATTTGAGTCAAAAAAATATATTCACGAATTTGAGCATGATGGCAAAAAAATAGAAGTTTTAAATGGAGCATACTGACCTTATATTAAATTTGACAAAAAAAATTATAAAATACCAAAATGATGAAAAGATGCTACAGATCTTAATTTGGAAGATTGTATAGCAATAATTGGGAAAAGGTAAAAAATGCAAAAGGTTACAATGTTTCAATAGGTTTCAAAAGGTTTCAATGGGTTTCAACAGGTTACAATGGGTTGCAATAGGTTGCAATGGGTTGCAAAGAGCATGGCCCTTGCAACCTTTGCAACCCCTGTAACTTTGCAACCTTTGTAACTTTGCGGCCTTTGAAACATAACTTTTTAACTATAATCTTCTCTTTATGTTAAAGGTGCGATATGAATATTTATCTGAATCTTATCCTAGATTTGGAGTATATAAAATACAAGAATGAGAAAAAATTCAGCAACACATATTGCATGACACTTTTTCTAAGATAATCGATAGGTCATTTGATGAACAAAAAATTCAACACACATTTTTGCTTGATGAAAGCAGATTTTCTTTTTTTAGATTTGATATTTTTTTGGATATTGAGGATAATTTTTCTATACAAAAGTTACAAGAAATTACTCAAGATAAGATGGATAAAATTGAATTTGATCAGTGAGTTTGATGAAAATTTCTTACTACATATATAGATAGTATCTTTGTAAATTGAGAACAAAAAAAATATATTATATGAGAGTCTGGCCAATTGTTTTTTAGATTGTATATTATATATATAGATACAAAAACTTTGAATACATTTAATTCTTGTTATTGAAAAGTAAGAGAAAACGATAATATAAAAATTTTGCCACAATCATTTCATACTACATTATTTCTTAGAAATTCATTAAAAAGAGAAAATTTTTTGCTTTTATATATTACAGAATCCACAGCTAAAATCATAAAAATAACAAACAGTTTTTATGAATCTGTAAATGTCATAAATTTATGACTAAATTCACTTAAACAAATGTATAAGGATAATTGAATTTATCAATATTGGTATAAGGATTACAATGAAATACAAGAAAATACTCTAGCAGAAAACTTAGTTATAGAGACACTAGAGTTTTATTCTACATTATTTTTTTCTTGGTTGGAAGAACAATGATGTATAGGAAACGATATATTTGTGATATCTCAGGTAGTAAAAAATGGTCACTTTATGGAAGTTTTTAATAGAAAATATAGAGAATATACAAATAATTATATAGTCCCATTTCATTATTCAGACAAATTAGATACTTTTCAAAAAGAACGAGAACCAGATGACATGGATACTCTAATTTATCTTAATCGTGAAAAATTAGATTTATGTTGTTGCAAAAATAATAATGATAAAAAGTAAACTTTTTTTATTTTCATTTGTTTTATGAGTTTCTATCTGCTTGTCTGCTTGTTCACAAACAAATGATGTTCAGGGTTTTTTACAGAAATTTTGTTCAGAATTAAATTTAATGTGTTCAGATACAAAGTCTGACAGCATTGATCGATATTCTTTGGATTGAACAAAAAGTTATTCATCGTATTCTACAAGCATTTCTGGATGATTTGATTTGCATAAAAATATACAATCTTATTTTGAGTTAAATTGATGGACTTCAGATATATACAATATGGCAGATGGGATGCTATGAAGTTTGGTTTGATATTCTAAAAAAGATATTTCTTGTCATATTCTTTGATCTTGGGAATTAGATGAAGATTTAGATTTTACATGAAGTGGCAATGTATCCATAAATTGTTTCAATATTAAACAAACTACCAACAATAAATCTTGATCAGTTTAATCAAGTAATTTTCTAGTAATACAGTATTTGTAAAGTATGTGTCATATTTAAAAAAATTTTTATGCCATAAATTCGCTATTCTACATCTTGAATTAGCACATTATGACAAATAATTTATAATGATGCGCCATGAAAAATTGAAATTTTTAAAACGTCGAACTTGCCTGCGGCAGGCAGGTTTATACCGACAGATATTAGAAACTTTTAGCTCTACCCCGCAGTGTTGCGGGGGAATAGATTAAAGATTTTTAATGCGGTTCGGTATAAAATTAGTTTTTAGTTGAAAAAACTAATAAAATCTCTAATGTAAAATCATTGGTTTGTAAATAAATGTTTTTATTATTTAAAAATTTTTGTTTTGGCTAGAAGAAGATATAAAAGATCCAAAAAAACCTTGGTTCTAAGCAAATATAGGTTGTGAGTTGCTATGATTATACTTTGATGATTGTATTTTTTTTCTTTGTATTTAGCTAAATGATCACCAGTTTTTGATATACTAACCAACTATGCTAGCATAGCTTTTGGTGAGATATGATTAAATATATTTTTTTGATTATCGATACTTGTTGGAATATTGATTTTGTATAAAGGATACTTAATGAATCTTCTTATAAAACAATTTTTAATTATTATGATGCTTATATCAGGAATTTTAAATTTTCCTATAATAGATGGGGATGTTTCTAAATATCAATCATTTTGATGATATTTGTCTTGGCCCCTTATTGAAATATTAAATTTAATGTTTTGATCTCAAGCGACAGCAGTAAAATCTTTTGTTATTATACTTTTGGTCTGTAGTGTTATACGAGTTTTATATACTTTCAACTTTTCTCTTCCAAAAATAAATCTAAAATTAGAAAAATATGATAAGCCAAAATCTCAATCTAATTATTCAAAATGAGATATTAAAATAGAGAGACAAACTACAGACGATATAGCCAAAAAGATAAATGAAACCAAAAATGAAATAAATAAGCCAATAACAAATTCTTTTATAAAAAATATCATAAAGCAAAAAGTAGAAGAAAAAATAGAGGAAAAGAGACCAAGACCAACGATTAAATTTTCTTGAGACAAGCCAACATTTGACATATCTATACTCAAGTCAAATATTTGAGAAGTCACAACTATTGATGAAAAATTTCTTATGGAGAAAGCAAAATCATTACAAGATAAACTTATGGAGTTTAATGTGGCTATTAGTATTGAATGATTTGATATAGGACCATCTATAGTTCAAATTAGGATAAAACCTGAAGCTGGTATAGCAATTGCTAAAATAGAATCATTGGTAAACGATATTAAATTGTCTTTAAAATCAAAATCATTGAGAATTATAGCTCCCATACCATGAACTGACTCTGTAGGTATTCAATTGCCAAATCAAAAGCCGACAATGGTAAGGGTTTGAGACATTTTGAATTCTAAAGAATTTCAAACTCAAATGTCAAAATCTAGCACAAATTTAACTTTATGAAAACAAATAGACGGATCGATTATCACAAAAACGCTTGAAGAAATGCCTCACTTACTGGTTGCTTGAGCTACTTGATCTGGTAAATCTGTATGAGTAAACGATTTTATTTTGTCTCTAATGTATCAAAATTCTCCGTCTGAGTTGAAGTTTTTGATGGTTGATCCCAAGCAAGTAGAACTTGAATTGTATTCTGGATTGCCATATATGCTTTGACCTATAGTTAGTGATCCAGAAAAAGCATTAAAATTATTAAAGCGAGCAGTAGATGAAATGGAAAGAAGATATTGATTATTAAAAGATAAAAGAGTAAAAAATATTGTAGAATACAATCAAAAAGTAATGTGAGATAAAATGTATCGTATAGTATTTGTGATAGATGAACTAGCAGATATGATGATGCACAAAAACAAAAAAGAAGTAGAGACGTGTATTACTCGTATAGCTCAAAAAGCTCGTGCAATTTGAATACATCTTATAGTAGCCACACAAAGGCCATCTGTAAATGTAATTACATGACTTATCAAAGCCAATATGCCTACTAGAATCGCTTTTTGAGTAGTTTCCGAGATTGATTCCAGGACAATTTTATGAAGAAAATGAGCAGAAGATTTAGTGTGAAGATGAGATATGCTTTATATAGATCCAAATACAAAACGACCGATTAGGATACAAGCTCCATTTGTAGAAACATCTGAAATAGAATTGGTAGTAGAGACATTAAAAGATAAGTATATGAGATGATTGTCAGAAGATGATATATACAATCCAGATATTATAAAAGCATTAGAAAGTAAAATAGAAACAGCCTCTTGATCTTTTTCTGGATGATCATGATGATCTGATGAAGAACTTATTGAACAAGCTATACAGGTAATCGCAGAAACCAGAAAAGCATCTGCAACACTTTTACAAAGAAAACTAAATGTCTGATTTGCAAGAGCAGCTAGAATAATGGATGAGCTAGAAGATAGATGAATTATATGACCACAAGAATGAGCAAAAGCTAGAGATATATTTATATAAAAATCTTACTGAATATGAGTTTTGTAAAAAACAAGGTTATATTATTTTGAAATATACTTATACTTATTTGTTTGTTGTTTTTTGTTTTTATTTTACGACAAAATTTTGTAAAAGCAGACACTATAAATAAAAATTCAGTAAAAAATGCACAAAGTCTAACAAATTTTTTTAATGAAAAGACAAATTTAGTTTTACAAAACACTATAATTGATTTGCAAGAGGACTATAAGTCAGTTTTTGATGTTGATTCAGATTATTCTTTACAAAAATATATTTCAGATGACTTGGTTTTAAATAATATAAAATATGTACCATCAGATTTATCACAAATAGATTCAGAATATATCGTAAATAGAGCATGAAGGCCTTATCTTAGATTGTCTGCCCAAATAGCATTTGAATCTATGGCAAAAGATTTTTATTTACAAAATAATCAACAATTTTATTTATTAAGTGCATACAGATCTTATTCAGACCAATCAACTTTGTTTGAATGATGATGTTCTTCAAATAGGTGTGCTAAAATATGAGCTAGCGAACATCAATTATGACTGGCAGTAGATATACATCTAGCTACAAAAAATTGATATAATGTTTTATGATGAGAATACTTAGATCGGTTAAATCAAAATGCACATAAATATTGATTTATAAATACATATCGCAAGTGAGCCAAAATAGATGGTAAAATGCCAGAAGTTTGGCACCGAAGATACGTTTGAATACACTTGGCAGCAGAATTATTTGAAAAAGATCTAAGTTTTGCACAATACTACAAATTAGTTGAAAGTTTAAAGTTATCAAGTTAAAAGCTATAAAACTTGATAAACTCTAAAACTTGATAACTTTAAAACTTGATAACTTGATAACTATTTATCTTTTTAACTTTTTTAACAATGTCTGATAAAGAATTAAAAGAAAAATTAAAACAAGCAAAAAAAGAAAATGAATCAAAAACAGAATCAAAAAAAGAGGACGATTTAAATTTAGAAATTGAGAAATTACAAAAAGCATACCAAGAACAGTCTGAGATTGCTATGAAAGCACAGCGTGATTATATAAATTTAAAATTTGATTTTGATAGATTTCAAAAGCAAGTTCAAGAAAAAGAAAAAGAACAGGAAGTTAGTTCACTAATTTCTAGTATCAAAAAGATTTTGCCTTTTGTGGAGAATTTAAGAAAATCTTTGGAAAATATTACTCAAGATAAAAAATCAGATCCTTTGGCTCAGTGAGTTCAATTGGTTTATGATAATTTTATAAAAACACTGGAGTCTGTAAATATTTTTCAAATAAAAGCTATTTGATTAGAACCAGACTCTATGCTTCATGAACCTGTTTCTGTAATGCCAATTGAAGATAAAAAAATGAAATGAAAAATTATCCAAGAGTTTGAAAGATGATTTATTTACAAAAAAGATGATAAACAAATTGTCATAAGCACATCAAAAGTGATAGTCTGACAATAAAAAAAAATCAGGGATTCCCTGATTTAATTTCTTTAAGTTTTTTTATATTTATTATTGTCATCTTAATAGATATGACAACAATAACTGATCCTAGGATTAATAAACTTAGGTCATATTTTTTGGGATCTTGCAGTGGATTATAGATAAATTTTTCAGTACCACAACAAACTCCCAAAAAAAACCAAAAAGCACCATATACTGATGCTACAAATCTTTGTTCTTTTGCTCTCATTTTTAATTTTTTTTTGTTTATATTTTTTTTAAAGAAAGATTGTATATTAAATTTTGCTTTAAAATCAACATATACTTGAAAAAAAATATATTTAATTTAAGTTTATACTGAGACGCCATGAAAAACTGGACAATTGAAATTTTTTAAACGTCGAACTTGCCTGCGGCAGGCAGGTTTATACCGACAGGTATTAGAAACTTTTATACTCGAGCGCCAATCCCGAAATTTCGGGATGGATGAGAGAGCGATATCGATAACTTCTAGACCCCGCAGTACTGCAGGGGAAGAAATTAAGGATTTCTAATGTGGTTCGGTATAATGTAGAAATTTATAAATACAATAAATATTTTTATTATTTATATGCTTTGTTTTATGAATATCGCAATATTGCAAAATATACCAAATAAGCCATGAATATATCTATTTAAAGATAAAAAAGATGATATTTTATATATCTGAAAAGCAAAAAATTTAAAAAATAGAGTTTGACAATATTTCAATCCAAATTCTGTTCGAAAACAAGATATGCTAAATCAAGCTTTTGATATAGATTTTTTGCAAGTAAAGACAGAATCTGAGGCACTCTACTTGGAAGATAATTTGATAAAAAAACACCAACCACCTTTCAACAATATGTTGAAATGATCAAATAGTTATGCCTATATAAAAATTACAAATGAAGAATTTCCTCAGATAATTATAACCAGAAATAAATTAAAAGATGGGTCAACTTACATATGACCAAAACACAATACTAGAAATTTAAAAGACTTTCTGCAGTATCTAAGGTATATATTAAAACGAAGATGATGCAAAAAAACAGAATTTAATAAATGAAAATTATGTTCAGATTATCATTTTGGCTTGTGCAGATGATGGTGTTCAAAAGATGTTTTTTCAAACACAGACTTAACAAAGAAAGAGTACTCAGACATAATAAAAATAATAGAACAATTTTTTAAATGAAACACAAAACCAGTAGAAAAAGAAATAAAAGAACAAATCAAATTATCTTCAGAAAATCAAAACTTTGAACGAGCAGCAAAGCTTAGAGACATATATCTAAAAATAGAAAGCATTACAGAACAACAAACAGTAGTTATTCCAAAGAGTATTTCTGGGTATTTCTGTCAAACACAAGAGATATCAGGTCGGCTTGTTTATATTATTTTAAATTTTTATGAATGAAAAATAATTGATGTAATTATCAACAAACAAAAAAAAGATGATTTAGATGAAAAATCACTCAAGTCGATACTGGAATTAGAGCTTGGTGATTTAAAAGAAAATAAAATATCTAACAAAGTTTTGTTTTTCAATAAATCAATAAAATTAAATAAAACTAATACAAATGAGATTATAAATTTAGCAAATTGATTTTTGGAATCTTATATTATATCTGAATCATTTAAAGATGATAATTTAATCAACGACTTGTTAAATGAACTGCAGTCTAAATATAAATTAAAAAATTTTCCATACCATATGGAGTGTGTAGATATTTCTCATTTTGGATGATCTCAAACAAGTGGTGGTCTATCATGATTTTTAGGATGAATACCAAATTATAAATTATATCGTAGATATAAAATTGAAAAAAAATTAAACAAAAATCTATGAGATGATTATGATGCAATCAAGGATGTTATTTTAAAAAGGTTTAAAGATAAATTAGATTTTCCAGATCTTTTTATCATAGATGGATGAAAAGGTCAACTTGGGATATTAAAAGATTTGTTAAAAGAATCTCGATTTCAAGATATCTTCAATAAAGTAGATTTTGTCTCTCTTGGTAAATGATCAGCTAGAAAAACATGATGAAAATTGAAATGAGAAAAAGAAAAGATATTTTATTTTGACCAAGATTACAAAATAAAAAGTTTCGATTTGTCGTATGACCAATCAGATCAGATTCTTGTAAAACTTCGTGATGAAGCACATAAGTTTGCCAATTCTTATAGAAAAAAACAAAGCAGAAATAGTTTAGTTAAAAGTTAAAAGTATAAAGTTATCAAGTTATAAAGTTAAAAGTATAAAGTTATAAAACTTTATAAACTTGAAGACTTGATAACTAATTTGCTCTTTGTCAAGACTACTACCACTTATTTTGGTGGTTTTTTTGATAAATTTATTTTTCTAGATATAATTTATTTATGAATTTATAAATTACAAATTTTATTGAGATGCACAACAACAAAGAAAATTTTATAATATTACTTGTAATACTGTTGTCGCGAACATCGTTTTTGTTTACGGATGCTATTTTTTCTAGTAAGAGTAAAGAAAATATGGGAGGTATGGAAAATATAAAGCAACAAACAAATATAGCACAAATAGATATCAATGAACAAAATGTTCATAGTTCTGCAGATGATGTTTTTTCTAAGGAAATTGATAATAAATATATTATAGAACAACAAGATTCTGAATATCATTACCAAAAGATAAGTCAACAAAACAAAGAAGAAGGATTGGATACAAATAGTTTAAATTTCAAAGACATTGGAAGCAATATAAACAATATTGATACACTTGAAAAAATATATAGCAAAACCAAAAGTAACGATGTTTTAAAAATTTTGGTAGATAAATTATTGATAGATTATCAGTTTGAAAAAGCGAAATCATACATAGGAGATATAGATATATTGAAAAATTCTAAGGTAGATGCAAAATCATATTTTTATACACAGATCAATACTTTATCTATAACAGATCCACATAGTATGAATAAATTTATGTCTTTTGCAGATCAAATGAAATATAAATCTTTGATTTCAGCAGACGATTATCTATTTTATCAGTGACTTGCAAAAATTTGGTCTAAAGATTATTTATGAGCAAATGAAATTTTTAAACAAATTCAAGCACCTGTATATAAAAATATTATATCTCAAGTAAATGATTCAATAATTAAGTTTAACAATCAAAAATGAGTTCCATCTTACTATAAGGATTCTCTAATAGCACTTGTTTTGATGAAAAATTGATATTTTTCTATTGCCAACAAATTAGCTGTAGAATCTATATTACAAAATAGAGAATATATTTTACCTTATCAGGTATTAGCTTATTCAAATTTTTTAATCAATAATCGAGAAAAGGCTATTGAAAATTTTTATGTATTAAATTCCCTAGATATAGAAAATCAAGACAAATATAATTTTTATATTTGAGTATCTCAATATTGGCTTTGAGACAGTCCAGAATCTATCCTGACATTATCTCAGCTTACAAATAATTCAAAATACAAAACAGATGCATATAGATATTTGTTATTAAATTATAGAAAGTTGCAAGATGAAGAAAGGATGATACAGGTATGGCAAAGACTTTTGTGACAGAATAATTTAAAAACATCTGATTTTAAAACTTTTTATGATGTGGTTTTTTATCAGCCTTTTTCAAACAACACAAAACATAATGTATACTCAAAATATAGGCAAATATCTTATGATTATGTGTCTACTTGTTATGATATTTTTGGTCAGACAAATGATACATGTTTGTATGGGGAAGTAGGTATTAATATAGCAAATGAAAATTTAGATGATGTCGAAAATAGTCTACTTTATTTGGCAGAAAAATATCCTCAGGCACATATATTCCAAGCTCTTTGAGATTTTTAAAAAAACAAAAATCTAAATGAAAAATCAAAAACTTATTACTTAAAAGCAATAAGTCTTACAGAAAATATTTCTCAAAAAAATTTGATAGAACAAAATTTGGCAGACACCATATATTAAGTCGAAAGTTAAAAGTTGAAAGTCATAAAGTCTTTTTTGTTTGTCGTCTCGAAGTACCATATCTTTTGGATTTGTTATCTCGACCTGTCACGTCTTTAGCGGGAGCGAATCTATCTTGCGGATTTGTCATCTCGACCTGTCCCGTCTTCAGCGGGAGTGTAAAAGATTGCGAGAGATCTAATAGTTAGATTCCTCGCAAGATAGAACATCTCGGAATGACAATAATGCCACAACAAGAATTTAGCCAAAGTCTAAAGTCTAATATTTAACTATATTCATCAACTAAGCTTTCACAAGCATCTTTTATCACTTTAACATCTTCTTTGGAAATTTTTGCTAATTGGAATTTTTTTCTATATTCTTCATCTTCTTTTTTGTCTGAAGTAAGTTTTCACAAATATTTGTCTAGATCATCATTTTTGTTTGCATAAAGAGCTATCATCTCAGATAGGTCTTCTTTTGCCTTATCCTCAGCTGTCTTATATATTCACAACTGCGACAAAGGAGTTAGGGTTGTTTTATCTTTTTCAAAAATATTTTTACTAATATTTAAAGCTTTTTCCGCTTTTCATAAATGATTACCAATCATGATATGTCACATCTCATGTAGCAATACATGTTTTACTTGCTCTTTCACATCTTTTTTTATGTTAAGTGGCGCGATTTGTTTTTCATCAGATGGCATTTTCATACCTACTGTTAACTTATTTGTTTCTTTTGCTACACTTCCTACACTAGAACTTTCATCAAAAATAAATTCTAAATTTGGTATGCGAGCACGTATGTTTGCAAAAATTTTACTACCATGTTTTGAATCTTTTAATATTTCTTCCGCTTTTTTATATCAAGTTTCTTTATTTTTATCTTCTTTGCTTTTTTCTTTTTCTTTGTCTCAATCTTCCTTTTTGTTTGGGTTTTCATCGTTTTTGTCGGCTTTTTGTTTTTCTTGTTTTCATTCTTCTTTATTTTTATCTTCTTTGCTTTTTTCTTTTTTCTTATCTTCTTTTTTGTCTGAAACAACGACTGCTGCTTCATTTTTTTCTGATCCGCTAGAACTTCATCTAGCAAATTGTAATTTAGAAAACCAGTTATTTACGGTCAATGGTCTAGTTTTTAAATGCTCATAAGAAAAATCTGAAAGAGGTTTTTTGGAAAACAGCCTTCCAAATGATCATTTTCGTGCATTTTTTATTGTGTTTACACCAGTATTCCAAGTATTTACAACTCAATTTACTATTGGTTGTACCGTAGATCTTATAGATCATTCCAAAGCTGTTCATGTAGCTATTATGGGACTTAGTGGTATATTCATAGCTTTATGATACCATTTACCATGATTCCACGCTCAGAGCAAAACATCTTTTATATTTTTTGTAGTATTTGCCAAAACTTCATATCATTCTTTGTGAAAAGTATAAAAAGTATTCAGCAAATCTGCTGATGTTGTTACAGCTGTTCATCACATTCTAATTGGTATAGCTGCAGTATTTCATATTCTATTTAAACCGTTTCACATTTGTTGGTTTATAATATAAATCATATCCATTATAAACCTTTTTTTGTTTTTGTCAAAAAATGGGGGACTTTTTGTTGGTCGGCTATAATCAGAACTTTATGATTTTTTTTTAATTTAAAAAGTAAGCGCGAATTTGCCAACCAAAGGATTGGTAAAAATTCGCGCTTGCAGGAGGAGGAAAAAATAAATCCATAATCTATTTTAAATCTCCCCCAACCCCCTCTTTCTATCAAAGAGGGGGAATAGTTGATGTCCCCCCTTTAATAGAAAGGGGGTGGGGGGATTTAGAACAATAGATGATAAAATATAAATAGCTCTATAGTGTCAAACGGATTCTAAAAAGCACTCGCGTTGTAGAAATTAGGCAGCCATAGAATATGTCTTATCTACCTCTCATCTGAAATTTGTTTCATATCCACGACTATTTTTTGTATTTCATTCATCTAATTTTTTTAATTCTTCTTGTAGATACTTAAATGTTTGTGGGGCATTATTTTCTAAGTCAGATATACCAGTTCATATGTTGTATTGATTTTTTGCTTTATCAAAAGGTATATGTATTTTTTTTCATTTAGATAAACTCTTTATCTCATTTATTGATTCATCAATATTTTTTTTATTTTCATCTAGTTCGCCATCATTCATACATTCTCCAAAGTTTTTCATAGTTGGTATTCAAAAGCTGTTTGATATATCTTTTTTCCCATTCTTTATTTTTGCTCTCATTTCTTTGGCTTGTCATCCAGATTTCTCCACAATATCTTTGTTTTCTCATTTTTGCTTAACTGCCTCTGTATCAGACTTTTTAGCTTCTAAATTGTCTCCAAATACAAAAATAGTATCAGGATTATCTTTTATTGTATCTCTTGTTATTATAGTATCTTTTTTTAATTCTTCTTTTTCAACCTTACCTTTTTCTGATTCGGAATCAGTTTTTTCTTTGTCATTTGAATTTTTAGGTGTCTTGTCTCAATTGTTTGTTTTTCAATCTGATTTGTTTTCTGCTTTTGGTGCTTCTGAAGTCTTTTTTTCTACAGGTTTTATTTCAGGTTTTGCTGGAATTTGTGTGTTCATTGTTTCATTTTCATCTTCTTCTCATCATTCATCTTCAATTTTATCGTCTCCTCATCTTGATCATTTTTCTGGCATTACATCAAAAACTTCTTTCCAGCTATTGCTAGTCCTAGCTGCGAATCATTTTTCTTTTCACCAAATTTCTTTGAGATCTTTTCCAAAAGTAGGTTTCCAAGTCTTGCTGGTAAATGGATATAATAAAGTTTTTCCAGTGTTTTTTAATATAGAAAATGGTGTTTTAACTGCTGAATAAGTCGCGTCTAAAGTAGTCATAATAGCATTTGCTGGTATTGCAGTAGCAAAATGAGTAATTCCACCAGTAGCCTTAGCTAATAAAGGAGCCTTGTTGCCATCTCACTTAAAAGGAGCGACATAACTGTTCCAGTGATCTTTTTGTCTATCAGAAAATCATTTCCAAGTTTTTTTGTAATCTTCTTTCCACTTTGGTTTCCAGGTTTTACTTGTAAAAGGATATGCTAATGTCTTCAGTAAATTTCTTCACGTATCCAAGACAGTTTTTACACTAGTTCATACAGCATCAGCTACAGTCACTCATGCTTGTACAGGAGTAAGCCCAATGTGTGTCAGTCATCCAACTGCTTTTCATGCATAATTTGGTCCAGCCATTTTTTTAAAAAATTAAAATAAAATTTTTAATTCTTTTTCAATATTTTTATCTATTATTCTCTCTAATTCATTAATTGCTCAATTCAAATCAGATTGTAATAAATTTTCTTTTACTTTATATAATATATCCAGAGTTTCATTTTTTTCTTCTTTCAACAAAATTTTAGATATTTCATAATCAACTTTTTTTAAAATATCGTTAATCTTACGATTGTCTGGTCTATTGTAAGATTCTTCATATTTTTCTAATTTTGCTTTGTAGTCAGCCATTGAATAAGTTTAAAATTTAAAAAATACAACATAATTATAAATATTTTATAATATTTGTCAAATCTAATTGCATTTAAATTTCCAATAATTTGATAAATTTTGTTTTTTGCTGTATACTAGTATTAGTTCAGATTTTAATTTATTTTTTTATAAAAAAAGATGGTTAATTCTTCAAACAATAAATCTAATTCTAGAAACCAAGGTAGTAAAAATACTAATGCTGCGGATATTTTGTTTTCAGAAATAAAAGACTGAATAACTCAAAATAAAAATCCAAACTGAAGTATCAAAAAAGAATATAAAAAAGAATTAGTAGAAAAATCTAGTAAAGATTTGTTAGATGTTCAAAAGAAGGCAAATGCAGAGTGAAATGCAGATGTTGTTAAGTTGATAGCTGAAGTTTTGAAAATTCAAACAGATAATTTACAGAAAAAAAACAAAGAAAATGAAAAAAATAAAGCAAACTTGGAAAAAGAAAAACAAAAACAAAGTGATTTAGCCGAACAGTTAAAAAAACAACTTCTATGAGCTAATGATTCTATCAATGACTTAAAATCAGAATTAGATAAAAAAGAAAAAGAGATGAAAGAAAAAGAAAAAGAAAATACAAAAAAATTGGATGATTTATTGAAAGCTAACAAGCAAGATAAAAAAGAAGCCGATAAATTGAAAAAAGAATTAGCGGATCTAAAGAAGGCAAAAGAAGAACTTCGTGCAGAGATGAAAAAACTTCAAGAAGAAAATCAGTCATATAAAGATGCTGAGAATATTCCTTGATATCAAGATGATGTGAAAAATGAAAAAGGAGAGGTAATATGAAAGACAGGTGATAAAATAGATAAGTTAGATACAAAATGGATTGATGGAAAATTGTTTCCAGTAAGAACCGAATGATGAAGATCTAGATTATCTTTGTGAGAAATATCCGTTGTGAGAAATTTACGTACTCGTAGAAGAATAAATAAAACCATAAACATGTTTAATAAAATATGAGACGATCCAGCAAAATGATTGAAATACTTTTTAGCAAAATCTTATCTGACAAAGTGATGAAAAATATGAATGGCACTACAGAGAGTAAAAAATCGATGGTCTATAGACAATAAAACACAATTAGATTCAATATTTGACCAGCAAAAAAAAGCGTTTATAGATGATTTAAAAGAAAAGTTGGGTAAAAATTGACTATCAGAAAAAGATGCAAATTCCATCAAGCAAATTGAATCTAGATTAAATTATTATCACAAAAGATATAAAAATGATTTTATTAAATTAAGATAAATAAAAAATGAAAACACTAAGAGAGACAGTAGATTATATACACAATTACATCACAGAATATGAAAAGTGATGAGATGTGGTAGACAAAGATGTATTATACGACATGATGGAAGAAGAGTTACTAGATACTGTAGAATGAGTTTTGACAGAAGAAGATATGAAAAATTGGGTGAATAGCAAAGATGATACTTATTTAGACAAAATATTGAATGAAAGACTGGAAGATTATCCAGGACTTTTGGAAAGCATCAAAAATGATATTTTGAATGAGTATGTTCTTTGAGACGAAAAATAATTGTGAAACAATTTGAACAATTATTGTCGTCGAAAAAATACCGACAATTTGACTCAGACAAACAGAGGGAAACAGTCGGTGTATTGGGAGAGTGGTTTTAATTAATTATTATTGAGATGACGGATAATTCTAGAGCTAAAGCACATTTAAATCAAGCCGAAACTAGATTAAATAATCTAGACAATATTTCTGATATTAATACTTTAATTGCTGCTAGATCTTTAGATCTTTTCAATAATTTAAGTTCAGAAAATTTGTTTTTAGATGATGATATAAAAGCCAACTTGCAAACAGTCAATAACAAATTAGTATTGTGATGATTAGATGTAGAAGCTTCCAATGAAATTCGTCAATTAGATTTAGAGTTTGCATGAGCAACACCAGCTAGACGTACAGAGATATGAAGACAAATAAATTCTTTACTTAAGATTACTGATTGAACTCGTGCCGCGCCATTAACATGATCTCCCAATTTAATTGCTAGAAGATTCGAGTACAATCAAATGAATACTTTTGCCAATTATTTTAATTTATGAAATAGAATAACAGATATTGATTTAAATATAAATTCACCAGTTTGATGAGCAAGATGATCTGTTGGAGGGGTTATTAACCAAAATTTAGATGGAATATTTAAAACAGTACCTTGAAATCCAAATGCAGAATATAAGTTGTGTGATGAACAGGGAAATCCTTTACCGGAATCATGATGAAATTATACTATACAAATATGATGACAAACCGCTACACTTTCTGGTATAAGTTTGGCTGCTAGGACATTGGATTTAAGAAATCTTACAATAACCCCACCAAATGTAGACTTATCTCAACCATTAAATTTATCAATAAATGCCACATACACAAATGCAACCATGATGCCTTTATGAGGTGCTCCGGCATGAGCAAATCTTAGAAACATAAATTTAGTTTGTAACAAAAAATTTAAATTAAATTTAACTGATTGAACACCTTTAAATAATAGAGCTGATCGTGAAGTAGCATTTGATAGTTATAATAACTCATGATATGGTCAAAGAATAGAAAATCAGTTTAATACAACTTTAGACAAAGAAAGATATAAAATAGAAAGAGAGTCATTGGAACGTGCTTTAAAACATTGCGACTGACCAAAATATGAACTATTGAATACTCCAGAAATGAAAGAACAATTTTATCAATATATAAGAAAGTCAGCACACCCATGATTACCATGATTGTTTTTTGATGCTTTGTATACAGCATTACCTATAAATACTTATGCGTGGTTTAGAGATTGGTTTACGGATGATGATAGAGATTGGAATAAAGACAGAAAAAATACATCTTCAGATAGGAGATATAGAGATTTTATACACAATAATTTAGAACAAAAAACAAAAGAATGATTTTGAGCTTGACTAGATCAGCTTCTTATAGATTCTGCTGCAGCAAACAATTATTTGAAATGAGAGCTTACTGCATTTTTGGATAATATAGAAAAACAAAAATTAGATAACAATATGCATGATGATGTCACTTCAGATATATCCGATAGAAAATGATGAAGACATCGTTTGAATAAAAAAAGAAGACACAGTATACTATGATTGTTTAGATTGGGACGCCAAGATGAGACTCCAATGAAATTTTTTAATGGATCTAAAACTAGCGTAAGGAGTCAAAAAGTAAATATAACCACAAATAGTGGTCCAGAAGACTTAAACAACAAAGAGCCAGTAGAATATTGATTAGATCTGGAAATATCATGAAAAAACAAAATTGAAGCAACTATTGCTTTGGAATGAGAACCACCATTTACACTGAAAAGTTGAGATCCTGCTGCGCTAATCAGAAATGTATTGAGACATCAACCAATTAAGTATTGAAAAGTAAGAGCTCACATAGCATACAACATAATTAAATGAATTATAAATATGTCCAAAGATATAGATATGCCTCTTATTTATTCAAATATGCCGTGAATAAATAGAGAAATTAAATTAGATTGAGACAGTATAGTTTTAGAAGAGCAAGATGATACATGAAGTAAAAGGAACACAACAAAACTTTTTGATTATAAATTATTTGAAACCACAAACACCTTTGATTCAGGTATTGCTGGTGATAACAGGTCTCTTAGAAATGGAATAGATGTCCTTATGTCACATATGACATTTGCTTTAAATGAAAGACACGATCAGTTTTGTAAAGCTACAGAGTGGAGAAATAATACAACAACTAATTTTCCAACATCTTATCTTACAAGCCCTTTAAAAAAATTACTGAACTGTCGCACAACTACAAATTTTGATTTCCAAACAACCGTTCAATGAAAAAACTGAAAGAGTGTTCAAATAGAATTTACAAAAAACAAATTTATTATAAACTCCAATTGATTAAAAAAGCCTATTTCTTGAAAATCACTTTGAAAATTACTAAATCATATACAATGATGAGCACGTTTCTTTGATTGAGTAGAAAGAGATATTTGTGCTGCCGTTTATTGAGAGATGATAAAGAAGTTGAGAGAAAATTCTAAAATAGCAAAAACAAATTTTGCTGTCAGAGATGATTTAACATGAAGAACTTATGTTTTGGATGATGAGTGAAGGTTTTGATATCTATCTCATAGGGACGCAACAAGTAATAGTGGCAGAATAAAAAAGAAAAATTGGATGAATTATGCAACAAAGTGAATAACTACATGATGACTTATTACATGATGATTTTTGACTGGTTGAATATGAGCAGTTTTAAATCCATTGAGTTGGAAGTGACTTGCCACAATACCTTTGTTTGCATGATGAGCGCTGAGTGCAGCTAATTTATGAGTTTATTGAACAAGAAATCGTCGAAAAAAAGAATGATTTGATTATTGAGTAATAGATCAAGATCCTCCAGGATTAGTAATGTGTAAAGAATCTGAAACAAAAGAATTATTAAAAAATCCATTACTTATGTGAAGAATGATAAAAGCTATGAATGATAGACTTGGAAACATACATTTTAAATAAAAAAACCAAAAAATACTAAAAAATCCACCAATCTTTGGTTGGATTTTTTTTGTTTTGTTTCAAAAAGTTTGTTTTGCACTGGTTTTTCTTTATGAAAAAAAGTCCTCAAAAATTTGACAGATTCTTATTGAAAATCACATAAAGATTTTCATTTAAGAATGGGTCAAATTAGAACAAATATCATATATTTTATAGCATAAAGACAGTGATTTAAAGAAAAATATAAAAAAGTCTTCTAAAATTTGACAGAAAAAGTTTTTTCGGTTATAATTAGGTAATCGACAAAAAACTTTTATTAATTATTTATCTAAAATGTCTAATTGAAACAAAACAACATCAAATTACAGTATTCTCTCAAACAGAGAGAAATTTGATGATAAACAAAAAAAACTTATCGACAAAGTAAAATTAGATTTGTTTGAATCTTTGGATATCGATAATAAGCTTGTTAATAGAAATAATTTTTCTGACAAGGTAAAAACATTGAGAAATCAACAATGAAATAATAATCTACCTAATTGAGAAATAGAAATTAAAACTTGAATAAAGGTAAAAATTAATCCCGATTCTAAAACTGTACACAAAGATATTTTTGACGAATATAAGAGACTACAAAAGATAGACCCTGTAGATGAAAATGAATTGACTAAACTAGACAGAAAGTTGTCAGAAAGGCTTATTTTAGATAAATGATTGGCTGTTGAATTTAAAAGTTGAGATACTTTTGAATGATGAAAAAGTGCTGAAGATTGGTCCAAATCATCATTTCAAGAGTTGAATAATTTAACAAGATATCAGGATAAAATAGAATGGGCTTCTAAAAATATTAATAATTTAGATTATTTCTTAATAAAATGGAAACCAAAAGAATTAGAAAAAATCAGAGGTGCGGAGCAAGTAATAAAAGCTATTGAAGAGACGAAAACGTCAGAAAAAGAAGAAATAGAGGGTAACAAAAATTTAGCAGATGAAAATAAGAGACTAAAAAAAGAAGTAGAGGAGTTAAAAAGAAAATTAAATGAATTAAATTGATCAAAGGAAAATAATAAAGAGGCTTGAAAAGAATCTGTAGAAAAAATAAATACAATTGTCTGGGATTTGGAAAATAAAGATATAAATTATAAAAAAGGGCAGAAGTTGAAAGTAGAATCAAACTTGAGAGTATGATGAACTCTGATATTAAATAAGTGATCATCTCAGATAGCAGTTTTGGAAAAGAAAGATGATAATTGATTTATATGTAAAACAACAACCGATTCTGAATTAAAAAAATTAATAGATAAGGATCATTATGTTTTAGATTATGAATGAAATAAAAGTTATATCAGTTATATAAAAAACGAGGATTTGTGGAAATTTATAAATTTTGAAGATACTGTAAAACCAGATCCAATAATTCCTGACCCAATAGTTCCAGATCCGATAGTTCCAGATCCAGTGGTGCCTCCAGTAGATCCAGACCCAATAGAGGCAAAAGGTTTAGAATTGGATGCAGTAATATCTGACATGTGAACAGATGTTCACAGAGAAAGAGTGTCACTTGAAACAGAGGAAGAACTTAGAGATAGATATAAATGATTGGCTTGGTACAATGTGCCTTATAGAGCTTATTTATTTTTGTCTAGATGAGCAAAAAGAAAAATAATGATAAAGAAAAAAATGAAAGATTTATCTGGAAAGGCATTTGCTTGAGATCAATGATTGGATGAAAAAACAGGAGATGCTTCTGATCGTCATGAATTAGAATTGCAACACAATTTATCTGAAGTACAAAAAGCTAATTCTGTGACACTGCAAAATCCTTTGGTAAACAATTTGTGTAAAGATTATTTAAATTGAATTGTAAATGATACTGGTTTTCAGAAACAATTTAATACTATAGTAGATAACGATAGCAATATTCAATCTATATTAAAATGACAAAAAATAACACACATAGGAACAAATATTTTGCTAAAATTAAAACAGCAAAAAGCCAAAATGGACTTGATGAATAAGGTAGACGCTGAATTAAATCAATATTTTTCAAACAAAAATCAAATTCACATCAACAATATAAATAAAGAAATAGAAAATTATATAAAATTGTATCAAACAAATCCAGATTTTATGAAAGATTATGAAGATTTGATAAACAATGTTCCTGGAGCAAAAAATAAATTACAATTATATTTTCAACATCAAAAGGCTACTATGAAAATGCAAGTAGAAAATATAAAAATGAACATGAATGTCTTGGTAAAATGAAAGTCTGCTTATCAAATAGACAACAAAGATCGCCAAAAATGACGGATGTATAAATTATGAAATAAATTAGATAAGTTACCACGATGGGTACAAACAGCAGGATTTGTTTGAGTTTCTGTATGAACATGATTATTGACTTGATGATTATGAACTTTTGCAGCAGCAGCAATTACTACTTGAGTGACAGCATCTTCTGTATGATTTTTAAATGCAATCAAAAAACGAACACATCATACAAAAGAGCAAAACACTCATGAAAAAAATGTTGTGACTGACTATAGAAACGAACAAGCAAGAATAGCTGAACGACAAAATCAAGCATTAAATGGTAAATGGTACAAACGAAAAACATATAAAGCAAAAAGACAATTAGCTCTTTATGATCAAACAACACAAGAGAATATTCAGATAGCAAATACAATTAGTGATTCTATTACTGATTTGTCATCAAAAATAGGTACATTGGATGCTAAAGAAGAAAACTATATGAAAAAAAATCTAATAGAATGACGAGCTCGTTTCAAATACTACAGAGAAACTGGACATAATTTCTTGGCATCAAATGAAAAAGAACAAATAGAAAAAGATATGAAAAGATTGGAGAAATCTTTGATATTATGATCAGGTAAACTTTGAAAAAATCTTAACGATATTGAGACAATGCAAGCTAGAGATGATTTGTGATGAAATATAACCTATGATAGTATACAAAAAGATTTGAAAAATAGCTATGATAAATCTTTGATTCAATTCAAAAGAGAAAGAAGAAATTTAGCTATCAAGTATGGAGTATGAACTGCTGTAATGTCTGCAGGTATGTCTATCGGTATGCAATATCTTATGTGAACATGAGTTTTTGCAAAAGGAGAACCATGAACACCTGGCACAACATTTACAGAATGAGCAAAAGAGAATTTTGAATTATGAAAACATAATTTATTAGATACTTGAACACAAAACAATATATATAATACCTGAACTGATGTTTTAAAAGATCCGAGGCTTGTAGCTGGCTCTGAAATTAACATTGCATTTTGAGCTGGTACTGATGCTACGGCTGTAATCCCATGAAATTTAACTGCAGCAGATTATAGTACAAAATTAGCTGAAGTAATATCTAATATAAAATCTATGTGACTGAGTTCTGATATGGAAAAACAATTTATAGATGTGATAAACGCTAAACCTTGGGAAGCTGGTTGGTCTGCTAATTTTACCAATGATGCTCTTCATGGAATGAGGTCTGCTGAATTTATAGAACAGACAGCAAGAGCTTTTGCAGATTCAGGAAGAACTGATTTGGTAGTAAAGTTTGCATATGATAGTAGCCTGGATATAGCTTGAACAAATGTTCATAATGTATCCGAAAGAGTAGTTAATGCCACATACAATATAAGTACACCTGATATTCCTTGAACTCCATGAAGTAGTCGATGAAGATTTTTAGTTGCTCCATTATTCTTTAATACATTTAAAGATAGAGTAAAATGAAAAGAAAACACACAAAAGGATAATTTGCCAAAAGATGAACCAGTTAAACCTAAAAAAGGTTTAGATAATCCTACTAATCCAACATGACCTAAAGTTAATCCTCCAATTACAGATAAGCCAGGTTATTGGAAAAAGAAATGGAAAGAAAATTGAGGCAACCCATTTAAAGATGATGATTTTGAACCTATTAAGCCTAGACCTTTTGATAAAGATGGTAAAATATGAGTTACGCCTAGGGCAACATTTTTAGATAATATAGATATTGATCCAAAAAATTTATGAAAAGAATATCCAAGTGATTTTAGATTTAAAACAGATGATGAAATAGTAGACATAATAATAGATCAAAAAGTGCCTTTATATAAAGATGAAAGATTTTGAGAACTTTATAATGATACTTTAAAAATTGAAAAAGCTTTAAATAATTGAGACAGAAATACAGCTAAAAATATTTTGAAAGAATCTTTAAAAAAAGAAAGAGAATTTATAAAACAAGAAGAATCTTTATATATAAAATCAATAGATACAGCATTTAATGTTATAGACAAAACATTTAATGAGATATGATGAGATCGTTCCCAACTGCCTGATAAATCCAAGGTTCATATTGTTGGAAATTATGAGTTTCGATGACAAAAATGAAAATATAATGAAGGTGTGTTAGGTTTTTGTTCTTACATGAATTGAGAATTGTTTATAAATAGAGATGCATTGCACTATTCATCTTCTTCAGATGAAGAGAAACAAAGAAAGTTGACACACACAATAATTCATGAGATTATACATTGAACATCCACAGCAAATTATCGACATCAGTATAAAGATGAAACAAAACTTTGAAGAGAAGATTCTAATAATAGATATCCAAATGCTCGTAGACTTTGAGCAATGTTGCGAAGATTCTCAAAGAATTCTGATTGATCTATAAAAATACAAGAACGTTGAAGAGCTTTAAATGAAGGGATTACAGAACAATTGACAATAGATATTTTAAATAAGGAATTGAAGTTTGATGCTCCATCAAATTGTTACCCAAAAGAAAGAGAGGTATTGGCAATGATCTGTAAAGCATATAATATAGATATAAAAGATTTTTATAAATTATTAGTTAATCGTAAAGTTTCATTGAAAAATATAAATGAAAAATTATCAACAAAAATAGTTTGAAATAACGAAGTAAAAACACCTAGTTTTTATTCCTTATTAATGTCTATTATGGATTATGAATATGATCAAGAATATAATAAAAAACAGTCCAATTCATATAAACTAACCAAAGCATTAATAAATTGAGAAACACTTATGGTTACACCAGAGATGAGGAAATTTTTTCACCCAGGTCTTTTAGAAAATTGAGAAATAAAGAAAGATATCTTAGATGATTATAAAAACATACTGGATGTTTGATGATATCGTGCTGCAGCATAACACTTTTATAAAATAAATATATAAAAAAATGAACAATATTTCACAAAAATTCCAAGAACAATTTTTAGATGAATTGTTGATTGGCGCTTGATTTGAAGAGTCTGATTTAGACCTTTTAAAAGAAGACTTAAGACCAATTCTTCAAGAAAGAATAATGTTGAATATTTATAGAGAAACAGATGAAGATCAACAAAAAATGATTTCTGTTTTTTTGGAAAAGTGAGAGTACGATCAAATGACAAATTATTTAGAATCTATAATTCCTAATTTTGATGATTTTTTGATGGAAATTTATGCTCAATTTGAAGATGAATACCTAGAAAATATGAAAATTTAAATAATTAAAAAAAATAATTAATTTAAAAACCCAAAATTGCTTGGGTTTTTTTTATTTTCAAAGCAATCAAGGTGGATTTTTTTATTCAAATCATTATAAGTACATTATCAATTTTCAGTTATCAATTATCAATTATTATGATCTACAATCCATACGATTACTACTTCAACAAAGCAAAGCAAGAATGATACAAGGCTCGCAGTGCTTTTAAACTAGAAGAAATGCAAGACAAATTTAAATTAATAGACAAAAATACAAAAACCATTTTAGACATTGGTTGTGCTCCATGAAGTTGGATGCAATATTCTTACACACTTTTAAATAAATTTAATGTCAAAGATTTTAAAATTATTTGATTTGATATACAGGATAGCACAGTAAATTTGCCAAATGTTTATACATATGTTCAAGACGTTACTGATGTTGAGAAAATAGACAAAATATTAAAATCTCACAATATAGTCCCATACGGTCATTCTGAGTGAAATAAAGAATCTATTAAACATAAATTGGATTCTTCCACTTTGATTCAATCAGTGTCAGAATGACAGTTTGGCGTTCATTGAAAATGACAAGGTGGTGTTGATTTTATACAATCTGATATGGCTCCCAATACTGTTTGACACAAATCTGTAGATGCAATCCGCTCTATATGATTACTCGAAGAAACTTTACGAATATACAAAAAATATCTAAAACCAGATTGAAAATTTGCTATTAAAGCTTTTATGTGACCAGGATTTGAAGAATTTGTAGCAGAATTAAAAAAAGAGTTTTGATCAAAAAATATCAAAATATTCAAACCCAAAGCCTGTCGTAGTATATCCAAAGAAACATATGTTTTAAAAATTAGCTAGCTAATTTTTATGCTAATAGCTAATGGACTACAGCTTATAGCTATGCAAGTTATGTGGCTATAAACTATTAGCCATTAGCAATAAAATTTATAATATAAAATTTTTCCATGAAAATCTGAATTGTTTGACTTCCAAACGTTTGAAAATCTACACTATTCAACGCTTTGACTAATTCTTATTCTGCTCCTGCAGAAAATTTTCCATTTTGTACAATAGAGCCAAATGTAGGTATAGTAGATGTAAAAGATCCTAGAATAGAAAAATTATCTGAAATATCCCAAACAAAAAAAACCATACATGCAAATATTGAATTTGTAGATATAGCTGGATTGGTTCGTGGAGCTGGGAAAGGAGAATGACTTGGAAATAAATTTCTTTCACATATTCGTGAAGTGGATGCAATAGTTCAAGTGCTTCGTTATTTTAAAGACACAGATGTTGTCCATGTTGAGTGAGAAGTAGATCCAATGAGAGACATAGATATCATAAATACAGAGCTTATCTTTTCAGACTTAGAAAAAATAGATAGAATTCTTTCTTGAATAAAGAAAAAAGCACAAGTTACCTGAGATAAGTTTCTCAAAAGAGAGGTAGAAATATTGGAACTTATACAAAAAACTTTGGAAGAAAATAAATTGGCAAATCATATTAGAGATCAATTGAGCGAACAGGATATGAAATTAATCAAATCTTATTGATTCCTTACTATAAAACCATTTGTATATGCTATAAATATAGGACAAGATGATATTCCAAACAAGGAATCTATTCAAAAAGAATTTCAACAAAAAATTGACGCTCCAGTTGTTCTTGTTTGTGCAAAGATTGAATCAGAAATGATGTGAATGGAAAAATCTGAAAAGATACAGTTTATTTCAGAACTTTTGGAAATAGAAAATGTGGATCATATTCCTACTTTAGATGACTTAATTTGATTGGCTTTTGATACGGTTGGATTGATGTATTATTTTACTACTTGAGAAAAAGAAACTAGAGCTTGGACTATCAAAAAATGATTTACTGCTCCACAGGCGGCTGGAGTAATACACACAGACTTTGAAAGATGATTTATAAAAGCAGAAATTATTAGTTACGATGATTTTGTAGAATGTAATTGATGGTCAAAAGCAAAAGAAAAGTGAAGAGTAAGATTAGAGTGAAAAGAATATGTTGTTAAAGATTGAGATATTATAATATTTAAGTTTAATGTTTAAAAATAGTTAGTATTTTCTTTAAAATTGCTTGACATTGTAAATCGATTTGTTATATATTACAATATAAAGCTTTTTATAAAATAAAATTCCAATAGAATGAATTTTAATGTAAAAATGGATGACAAAAAGATCAAAGTAGATATAGAATCTACAAATTTAAAAGACATTTTGATATACTGCAAACCTAAAGAGAGATTAGTTTTGATGAAAAAATTTGGGTTAAACTGAGAAAAATGAGTACCTCTTCAAAGAATAGGAAAGGAATACAATTTGACTAGAGAAAGAATTAGACAAATTGAAACCCAAGCTCTTATGAGATTTAGAAGATTGATAGTTTGAAATCAAACATATATGGAAGTATTACAAGAAGCCAAAAAAATTCTTGATTCTCATGGTGGATTCTTGATTGAGGATGCGTTGGTATCAAAACTTGTAAACAAAAATATGTTTAAATTTACAAGACAAGAACTTAAACTTATATTGGTATCAGACTTTGATGTTTCCTTCCTAAAAAGAAACAAATATATAAACAAATCATTTTATTTAGAACCTTTGTACGAAGATCTTCTTACAAAAATGGTTTTGTTTATCCAAGATTACTTCTCGTCTAGAAAAAATAGTCAAGATTTATATGAATTTGTTTGATTGTTAAAAGAAGATTTTGCAAAAGATTTCAAAGAAATATCTTATCTAAAAAATGATTTATTTTATATAAACTTCTTTGAATCTATTAGAGATATGTCTGTATTTGATGGTAAGATTTGACTTCCAACATTTGAAGATGTAAATCCAAAAACTATAAAACTTAAGATTCTTTATACAATGAGAAGGATAAACAAACCTGTTCATTACCAAGAATTGCCATCTAAAATAGTTGAATGGTTCCCTCAAAAAGCAGTTAAATTAAACACAATTCACAACGAATTGGTAAAAAATAATGATATATTTGTAAACTTATGATTATGAATATATGGTTTAAAAGAACGAGGTTATGAATGAGGTCAAGTAAAAGATATCTTAGTTAGAATCTTTGAAAGAAACAATAGACCTATGAATGTAAAAGAACTTTGCAAAGAAATGTTAAAAGAAAAGATGGTAAGCCCAAATACAGTTATGTTAAATCTACAAAAGTACAAAGATATGTTTACTAGAGTAGAAAAAGGAGTTTACGAACTAAAGAAATAATAATATAAAATACAGCCCTAGACAGAAAATCACAGACCGGAAAGCCTGTGATTTTTTTAATAAAACAATTACACAACAGATCAATTTTTATTATTGACTTTTATATACTATTATATATAATCAAAATAATTAATAAAATTATTGTCAAACAAAAAAATTAAGACTATGAAAAAAAAATTGAATCTAATTGTTGGATCAGTTTTAGTACTGATCATTATTGTTCTTGGGATTGTTCTAGTTAGTAAATCTAGTTCTCTCAAGACTCAAACCGCATTGACTAAAAAAGAGAAACTTCAAAAAGATTCTCTACAGACTGTGTTAAATAATCAGGTTATTGCGGAAGAAGAGGCAAAGGTTTTAGCAGAACAACAGGCTGAAGCAAAAAAGAATCTCCTTCAGTCAACTGGTTTATCAAATCTTCAACTTCCCGGTATTTACTGGGAATGGGGTGCTGACTCTGCATCAATAGCAGAAGGAATAAAAACCTTCAAGCTGTATGATGCTGAAAGAGACAATTATCCTGATTACCGCTTTAGGTTGCAAAGTTTGACTCAAAAAACCTTTGGAGGAAGCTGGGAGCAGTCTAGAAATAGATCTAATTCCCTGGTGGACTTGTTCGTAAAAGTTCCCACTCTTTTTAAAGTTATTTACGATCTCAACAAAGGGATTGTTAGTTCTTTGAAAACAAGTTGGGGCCTTCCTAATCAGGGTGAGGAGCTGGCTAAATACTTAGGATCACAAAGATACCCCTATGATGGGGACTTTGAATCATACTTCCAAAAACACGTAAAAGACTCTTTGCCAGTATTCTCAGGTCAAGGATGGCAAGATTTTTATAATCTTTGCCATACTAAATATCCTGAAATATTTAAGTCTGAAAATGATTTGAAAAGGGAGTATGGCAACTGGCGTGTAGTACGTGCCAACTTCTCTACTGAAGCGAAGGGAGTATTGTTGTATGTCTTTACAGACTACAACGGGGGCGCAGCAGCCCAACCTGCCACAACTGGTGGCACAACAACGAAAAAACAAAAATCGATTTCGGATTGGTTCAAGTAACCTTCCGATTTCGAAAAATCTTTTTTAAAAAAGCCGTCCATTTCTGGAGGGCTTTTTTGATAGATTTTCTTTATTATTCCATTTTTTATCTTTATTAAAAAGATATTATTTATTTAGATGATTATAATCACATTATAAATATAAAAGTTTTTGTAAAAAGAATTAAATAGTTTGAATCGTGATTATAATAAGTGTATCATTAAGTTTACCATAGATATTGGAATTCTTGGTCACACTTGTCAGAGGTGTTGGAATTACTTAACATACATTTAAGGAAAGACTTAAGGAAGCGAGCCTATGCGAGATTCCTTCGTATTCTCGAACTAAATAATAATCAGTATGGATGACTGTGACCAAGCTAAATAAAAAAGGCGTTTTTGCTATTTTTGCGCCCTCAAAAATAGCCCGCCGGAGGCATTTATATTGTTTTTCTTACTTTTTTTCTTCTATTTCTTGTAACTCTTTTCACAAAAAATATGCGATAGCTATCCTTATTACAACTATCATACCCAGAGCATACAATTGTTGTATTTCTGTGCTAAGTATTGAGTGTATAATGTCAGCAATGATTATGAAATCAAGTCCAAGCAATATATATATTCACAATAATACTCTAATTTTGTTTTGATGATTATGTGAATCCAATTTTTTTGTAAAAATACTTTTGGTAAATTTAAGTGCAGCTTTTACAAAACCTATTATTATGACGATAATTCATGAAATATATATAGTGGTAGTTATTATCTCTAATAATAATTCAGCATAATGCCAGAACGAAACTAGTAAATTATTTCACATTTTATTATTTTATAATAAATTAAAACTAATCTAAATGAATATTTATTACTTCACATTTACCAGCATCTACATCATCTTTCACTTTTTTGTATTTTACATTGTATTCCATTTTGCCATCTCCATATTTTACAGTTACTTTATCATTTGGTCTAATTTTTGTGTTTTCACTAAAAGAAATTATGTTTTTTTCTGAATTTTGCATTCATCATTTTGAATTATTATCATTTATTTCAAATACCTCAAAACCATCTTCATCCTCAAAGATCATCTCTCTTTTTGTGTTTTCAGATTTTTTCATTTGTTCACTTTGAGCCAGTTTTATCATTTCATTTAAATTACCACTTACTTTAGATAATTTAGAAAGGAATTCTTTGTCCCCAGATTTCTGCTTTTCTATTATCAATTTAACTGCATCATCTTGTTGTTTTATAGCATCAAAATCTAGATTTAATATATATCCAGTAGTGTTACTTTTAAATGTATATATTAAATTTTGGAATTTTCCAAATGATTCTTTTTTGTATACAATCAGTGGATCTTGTTGTGCATATCACATAAATCATACTTTGTCTCTAAGATATTGCATTTCATCAATATGATCTACCCACAATTTATCCAAATGATGTAATAAAATATCTTTGAAGACATCATAAAGCCTATTATCATCTAGCTTTTTAAATCAACTTTCCAGATGTTTTGTAAGTGTGTTTATTAACTCTAATTCTAAATCATTAAATCACATTAACTCCCATTTGTCAGCTGTTTTTTTATCTAATTTTATATTAAATTCTTTTATGAGTGCTTCCAGAAATTCTACATTACTTTGTTTTAGGTTTTTTGCTTCTTCTATTTTTACATTTATTATCATTGATATATTATCTATCAGATCTTTTTTTGTATTTTCTACAAAATCTTTTTTTAGATTTTCATCTAACTCACTAGCCAATATTTCATCTCTTTTTTTGTATATTCTTTGTCTTTGCTTGTCTATCACACTATCATAATCAAACAAATGTTTTCTTATGCCAAAATGCCAAGCTTCCATCTGTTTTTGAGCCCTTTCTATAGCGCCTGTAAATTGTTTTTGAGTTAATTCTAAATTTTCTAATTCTTCTTTTTTCATAAGCATACTTGCAATTCACATTATTTTTTCTCATCACATTTTTCTCATTATCAAGTCATCCAATGCTACATAGAACACTGATTTTCATGGATCTCATTGCCTTCCAGATCTACCTCTTAGCTGGTTATCTATTCTTCTAGATTCATGTTTTTCTGTACCTAAAACAAACAATCAATACTGCAAATCTTTTGTAATTGTAGGAACATTTGGACCATCAATCAAAGAAAAATAAATTCTAGCAAATATTTCTGAATTTTTTTTCCTATTTGTGTTTAATTTAATGTTTATTTTTATTTTACCAACCTCTATGTAATTTTTTTCAGCTTGTCTTATGTCTTCATCTCCCATTCCAAAGATTTTTTTTATAGCATCTGCAGTTAGTTCAAACTCTTTACTAGAATATATATTGTATTCGATATTCCAGCTATTAATATTTTTCTCTACTCGTTTTACATAATTGTTTGCCAATTTTTCATTTAATCATTCTTCTAATTTTATGTCTGTTCATCTTCATGCCATATTTGTAGCAACTACTACAGACTTAAATTTACCACCATTACCTACAATATGAGCCTCTTGTTCATAAAATTTAGCATTTAAAACATAATGATTTATTCATTCTTTTTCCAAAACTTTACTTAAATATTCGGATGTAGCAATATTTGCAGTACCAATCAACATTGGTTGTCATATTTCATGATAGAATTTTATATCTTCTTTTACAAATTTCCATTTTGCGTTTTGATTGAAATATACTTTATCATGTCGATCTACTCTTATAGTTTCTCTATTTGTAGGTATTTCTAAAACATCCAATTCATATATTTTGTTAAATTCTTCTCATTCTGTGACTGCAGTACCTGTCATACCAGACAACTTTTTAAATTGTTTGAAAAAGTTTTGGTAAGTAATAGTCGCCATAGTTTGAGATTCTCTTTTTATATCAACCATCTCTTTTGCTTCAATAGCTTGATGCAATCATTCACTAAATCTCCTACCAGGCATAGTTCTACCAGTATGTTCGTCTACAATCAAAACTTCACCACTTTTTACTATATACTCTTTGTCTTTTTCGTATACAGCTCTTGCTCTCAAAGCATTTTCTATATGATGTATTTCTTCATATCATAGATCTTTGTATAAGTTTTCTACACCAAGCATTTTTTCAAGTTTCAAAATTCATTCTCCACTCAAAGAAACAGTTTTAGTTTTTTCATCTATATAATAATCGCCATCTTCTACAGATTTTATTTTAGCTTCTTCGTTCATTAATTCATACAAAAGTCATTTACTTACTTTTTTCTTTCCGCTACAAGGTATTAGTGTCTGAACTATTTTTGCATAATATTGATATTTTTCTGTAGCTTCTTCTCTAGCTTCAGATATTATTAATGGAGTCCTAGCTTCGTCAATCAATATAGAATCAATTTCGTCTACTATACCATAATTTAGTGGTCTTCGAGTCAGTACTCTTTGACTCATAGATTTCACTAAATTATCTCTCAGATAGTCAAATCAAAGTTCACTGTTTTCTACATAAGTTATATCTTTTTCATATTCTCATTTTCTATCTTGAATAGGCACTCATTTTACAACACAACCAACACTTAACCCCAACCATTTATATAAATGTCACATCCATTCAGCATCACGAGAAGCCAAGTAGTCGTTTACAGTAACTACATGCACTCATTTACCTTCAAGTGCATTTAAGTAGCTGGGCAAAGTAGCTACCAAAGTTTTTCATTCTCATGTTTTCATCTCAGCTATTTTACCTTGGTGTAATATTATTCATCAAATAAGTTGTACGTCATAAGGAATCATGTTCCATAAAAGTTTGTCTCATTTTACATCAAATTTTTGCCCACACATTCTTTTTGCAGCTTGTTTTACTACAGCAAAAGCTTCTGGCAAAATACTGTCCAAGCTTTCTCACTTTTTTTGAACTCTTTTTTTAAATTCTTCAGTTTTTGCCTTTATTTGTTCGTCACTTAATTTTTCATATTTTTCAAAATATTGATTTATCTCTCTCACAATAATTCTCAATTTGCTTATTTCTTTTTCTGTATAGTCCATACCAAAAACTTTTTTTATCGACTCTATCCTAATTTCATATAACTTACTAAATAAAAACTTTTATTACAAGTGATTTTTATAATAATATAAACTTATAAAACAAGACTTAAATAATAAATTGTAACACCAAAGTTAAATTTACAGTAATTGCTAAAAGTTAAAATGTCAGTAAAATAGAAGAACATTTATATTCTTCTAAACAACAAAATGACATTTAACACTTATACAGAGCAAGAGATGACAAAAATTCGTACTATTGATAAATTAAACATAACATTATTGTATAAAAATCATGTTTTTTTGTTTTCAGTTTGCTTTTTTATTCAACATTATTATATAAAATATATTAAATATTGTAAATAGATTTAGATATTTTAATCGTACCAAAAAAATGAATAGATTTCGCACAAATACAATGATATTCTTAGTTGCTGTTTTGTTTTCTGTAGTACTTTTTTATTTCACAGAAAATCCAAGTTTTTTTTCTGCTAGTATATTATCTTTGCAAGATGCACAAACAATGAAGTCCAATGCATGGGATATTGGTTATAAAAATGAAAAAAACATACTAGATGTTTTTGTATCCGACACACTAAAAGATATAAATCACATATCGGTTTCTATTATATTCGATGAAAAAGATATCTCAATAGATTTAGGAAAAATAAAATCACAAACAAATTATGAAATAATGTCAGAAACATCATGAACAATAGTTTTAAAATTTCATAATTTTGATTCTAGTTTTGATTATTGACAAAGCTTATTTGAACTACCATTTGTATCAGATGAGCCATCTGTTTTGATTAGTGAATGAACGATTTTATTGTTAAACTGAGAAAATGGAAGTCTATCGATTTGATTGTTAAATAATGACAGTGATCAATATCACTGATTTTAAATAAGAAATAAATATAGATATGAATAAAGTCTTTACTAGGTTTTTTCTATGATTATATACTATATTAGCTATTTGAACATCTTTTGTGTTTGCAGAAGATCCAGATGCTTTTTTGGTAAAAGTGGAGCCAGATAGTTTTTGAGTATGACAAGCTGTAGATATCACTATTAGTGCAGTAAAAAACTGAATGATAGTCAAAGATTATATATGAGATGTTTTTGTGGAAGTTAGATGATTGATGCCAGATGACTACGTTGTTCCTAGTAATGCGCTATATTCTTTTTTGATACAAGATCAGTGAGTAAAACTTTTTTCAAAATGACTTGAAATTAAGAAGGCTGGTACATATCAAGTTAGGGTTTCTGATATTATAGATGAATCTATAATGTGACAAGCTACTGTTATCGTTTGAAATGCTGGTTCCAATTCAAATTTAAAACAAATAAACATAACATCTCCCATTAATTCTTCTACAGAAAGAAAATCTGCTATAAATGTGATTGGTTCAAGTTTTGATCTTAGAAATTCACCTATTGATGTCTATTTAAATAATATGTTGGCTGGTAGTTCAAACACAGACTCAATGTGAAACTTTAATGTTTATATTTCAGATTTAAAACCCTGACAAAATCAAATACAAGCAAAAATAACTGATGTAAAAGATGTCTTGTTGGGTGAATCAAATGTTATTATCATAAACTATGAATCACCTTCTGATGGTATATTTAATTCTATAGAAATTTTACCATCTTGATCATTAAAACAATGAGATAAAGCGACATTCAATGTGTATGTTGCAGAAGATGTGACATCGGTTGAAATGAAATTTAGTGATGGTACCAACTATCCTTTAGATAGATTGTCGCCTGGAGTGTTCAAAAAAGATATGACTATGACCACATCATGATCCAAAGATGTATCTGTTTCGTTAATATTTTGATGAAATTTAAAAAATTATGACAATGTTGCTAGTTTTTCAGTAAAAGAAAATAAGTCAGTTGGTAGTATAAGATTTGTAAGCACATGAGTGGATGGTACATCAGTTATGGTTTCTTGGGATCCTATATGAAATTCCGCTAGATATAGAGTATCATATGGTACTGATAGAAATAGTTTACAAAAAACCGTTGATGTAAACTCTACTCAGATTTTAATAGAAAATCTACAAACAGAAACTATTTATTATTTTCAAATATTGCCTTTAGATGAATGATTGCATGCATCTTGAGAGCCTTCAGAGATAGTAGAATATAATCCAAAAGAAATACAAACATCTTGTGTTGTAAAATGAATTATAGTAAAATCAGAGAAAATATGAGATAAATATTTTTTGGTTTGGGATTCTGTAGAAAATGTGACAAAATATGAAATTTATAGATCAGATCGAGAAGATATGTCTGATATGAAAAAGGTTTGAGAAACGACAGAAACTAGGTTTGAATATTTTTTTGATAAATATGCTGAAAAAGATCAGTACGCATATTATCAAATACAAGCTATATGTTCAGATTGAAGTAGTGTGACAATAGATCAAGCACAAAAAGTTCAGGTTTGACCATTTGAAAATACAGTTCTTATAATTGTGATCACATTATTTTTATACAGTGTGTATAAATTATATAGGACAGTAGAATAATAACTTATTATACTTGGTTACTATAATATAATATTTATATGATACAAAATTTTTTATTATGTCCCAATTTCCAAAAAAATATAATTGCAAAAACACAAAATTAAACAAAACAGAAGACAAATTATCCAAAAAAATATACTCTAGGTTGTTTCCATCAGATCAAAAAACACATCCGTGATGTTTGTTTTCTATTTTTATGCAAGATTATTATCGTCAAATCAATTCTTGGTTTTCAAATAAATTAGAATTTAATATTGATTTTGGTTTATCATCAAAACGATATTCTAAATTAAACAATAAAAATATTAACTTAAAACAAATCCAATTGGATTTAAAAAAACAATTAAAGCAAAATAAAAGGTTTTTAGACAAACTGGGGTTTTGTGGGTTTTACGATCAAAATAATTTCATTTTGTCTGAGGAATTTAATATTTTTCTTAGGAAAGTTTTTGTCGATTTATATCAAAGCTGAAAGATTTTTACACACAAAGAAGTAGTCGCTTGGAGTAAAGATTTGCAGACAAATATCCTAAAAAGTAATATTAAGGTCCAAAAAAAACCTAGTAAAGAATTTATTATGAAATATTTTATAGAATCTAAATGAGTTACTATCACAGTTCCTACAAAAAATATAGAGACTATTTTTGCTGATGTCGCTGTAGCAGTAAATCCACAAGATAAAAGATACAAAAAGCTAATATGACAAAATGTGATAATCCCAATAATAAACAAAAGCATACCAATAATATGAGATGATAGTGTGGATTCTTTTCAATGATCTTGAGTAGTTAGAGTTACTCCATGACATGATGAATATTGACTTCAAATAGCTCAAAGTCATAAATTACCAATCGATGTTTTTGCTATAGATACTGATTGAAATTTTACAAATAACGCATGAGAGTTTTCTTGAAAACCGGTAAATGAATTTATAGAGAATGTTATAAAATATATTGATGATATATGAAATTTAGATTACACAGAAGACACTACAAATGATTTTCTATTTTATTCTAAATCTGAAGAGGAGTTATACAAAATTACGCTTGATCAATGGAATATAAAATATGATTATGCTTTGGATTTTCTTATGCAACAGATTGAAAATAAAAATATAAATATTAATTCTATATCAAATGAAATTGATGTGTCTGATTACTTAAACAACCTATCTTATTTAAATATATCAAATAAATCTATAAATGGTGTTCTGATTCCAATAGTATATTCAGAAAACTGAGATATTTTTCCAATAAATGATGATATTTTTTTGCAACAATATAAGTTGTCTAGATCAAAAAAAGATATAACACTAACATTGATTATTCTTAATTTAATATTAGATAATCAAATAGATGATAAATTTAATTTAGAGAAGCTTATAGATGCTTTATTTGATTTTGATTTTTCAAACCAAAAAGACAAAATTTCTAAATATATACAAATATACGAAAATCACAACAATTCTGATTTTAAAAAATGATTAAAAGATTTAAAAAAGTTTTTATGAAAAATACAAAATGATTTTGAGAAAATAAAAATCTTTTCTGAAATTTTAGAAAATAGTTTTGCCATAAAAAAAGATTGAGAAAATTTTAATTTAGATTTTTCAGTTATTTTTTGATCTACACAAAGATTTTTTTTACAGAGAAATGATAGTTTTAATAAAGATTTTTTAGACTCTTTGTTGTTTTTATTCAAAAACAACATCTCAATTAGTAATTGAGATTATTCAAATATAAAAAATCTATGAAACATATTTATGTGAACATTTGATGATATAGAGTTTACGATTAATTCATTATTATTCTCTTTAGAATATTCTAAAATTATAATTTTTTCAGATTTATTTTTTTATCCAAATTTGACTGATCAGAAATCAAATAAAATAAATAATTATAATTCAAAGTTTTTGACCAAAGAAGTTTCTGAGACTTTAGACTTGTTTTGACCAGATTTGATAAGATTATTGTTTTTGACTTGAAAAAAAGATGATTGAGATATTTTGTTGGATACAAGTAGTATAAACAATCTAAATTTTTTGTTAAATAAAATATGGAATGCAAATAGATATGTTTATAGTAAATATCTTGATTGAAACAAAAAGATAAAAACTAAAGACATATTTGCTAGTATAGGAAGCGACGTAAATGATTATGATGGTTGGATATTACACTGAATCAAATCACTTTTGAGTGATTTAAGATATCAAATACAAGAAAATAAAATAATGGATATCTCAAAGAAAGTATTAAATTTTATTGTAAATGATATTTGTGATAAATATTTAGAATCTACAAAACTTTACTTTGATGATAATACAATCAATGTTACTTTGTTTTCATTTATTGTTTCTTTAAAGTTGCTAAAGCCAATAGTTCCTTTGTTTGTCCAAGAATTAGAGAGCATTTATTCCAACAAGATTTCTGATGATTTGTCTGATGACTTGTTGCAAATCGATCAATTTGTGCTAAAAGAGAAGAACTACAAAGTAAATATTTTTATGGATATTGTAGATAAGCTTAAAAAAATAAAAGTTGATATGGATGTTAAAAAACATGAAGTAATGAATGTTTTTGTTCAAGCAAATCCAGAGTTTATAAATTTTCTATCAGAAAATGAATCTTTATTTAAGGTTTTGTTAAATGTTAATAATATAGAGTATGTAAGATTACATGAAAATGTGCCTGATTGATATCAGATTGATAATGTTATCAATATAAATATATGAGCAAAAAAAGTAGCTAATCAGATAGAAGTGACAAAAGATACTTTATCAGAAATGCAAGATGATTTAAATACAAAAAAAGAACATTTGCAACATATAAAATCTCTTGTTGCATCGATCGCTTGAACAGCGCCTATTGATATTATTACAAAAAAGAAACAAGAAATAAGCTCTTTGCAATTAGAAATAGAAGAATTAGAATTAAGTATAAATAAACTAAAAATTAAAAACTAATATATTTTATACTGAGACACCAAATCCGAAAGGTCTGAGTAACTTTGAAATTATGTCGATTGCTTCTAAAAACTTTACGACCCTGCAGTATCGCTGGGGAAGAAAACAAAGACCTGCCTACCGCGCAGAAAGGTGCAGGCAGGCCTGACTTCAGTAGAAAGGTTTCTAACGATTCATTATAAAGACCTCGAGAGCGATTATTTATAAAATAAATGAAACCTCACAAAACAAGTTTGTGAGGTTTTTTATGTTTTTGTTTGTCTTAAAAATATTTTAGTTATTTTTAAGTTTCTCAATTTCTTCTATAAATTTTTCTGCAGGATATGCTCCAGGTATTACTACAAATTTTCAAGTCTCTTTGTCTATTATTACATTTCATGGCGTTCCAGTTACTCCAAACAAAGATCTTCATTCATTGGTTTGATTGTTTACCTCTTGAGTGTATTTCCCAGAATCTACACAATCTTGAAGACTTTTTTTATTAACTCACAATTTCCATGCTACGTCTAACAATATTTCCACACTTAAACTTCATTCATAGGCAAATGAATTTTTTATGAAATCATGTTTAACTTTTGGCTTTAATTCTCAAACACATTCAACCACTTCTCATAATTTAGAGGCTTGAGCATGTACTATAAAGTTTCTAAATATTGTATTTACTTCATTTGGATATTTTTTTATCACAGCCTCAAGTGTTCATTGATCTGAATGTCTTTTACAATAAGGGCACAATAATTCTGAATATTCTAATATAGTAAATCTAGCAGATTCTTTACCATAAACTATTCCAGAATCTTTTATTTTATTCAATTGTTCTAATATGTTTTGATTCTTTTCATCTGAATCTTGATCTTGAATATTATCTTCTGGTTCGATTGATGGGTTGTTATCACTTTTTATTTGAGCTAAAGCTTGTTCAATAGCCATAGTTTGTTGAGAAATATAGCTTTCAGAAGAATAAAGTTGTTCTACAAGTTTCATATTTTCAGGACCACCAACTTTCATAGTTTCCAACTTCCAAGCTGCATCTTTTTTAAATAAAGATATTATGTTTAATATCAAAATTAATCACAACAAAACAATCACCAAAATATTACATTTTTTAGACATTTTTTATTTTTAAATAATTAAAATTATTCAACTGTTTCTTCTATTTCTACATCTTCATCCAAAATCATCTCTCAGTTTTCTAAATTCATCAAGCCACTTAAATCGTCTTGATTCATATTGTTCATCATGTTTATTTGAGCTAGAGCTTGTTCAATAGCCATAGTTTGTTGAGAAATATAGCTTTCAGAAGAATAAAGTTGTTCTACAAGTTTCATATTTTCAGGACCACCAACTTTCATAGTTTCCAACTTCCAAGCTGCATCTTTTTTAAATAAAGATATTATGTTTAATATCAAAATCAATCATAATAAAATAGCTAACATTAGATAAGTATTCTTTTTTTCCATTTTTTAAAATTAATTAACAATTAAAATAATAATATTATTGTTGTTGTCACATCATAAATTGTTGTATTGCTGCAGTTTGTTGTTCTTTGTAAGTGTCTGAGTTGTAAAGTTCTACAACTTTTTTCAAATTTTCAGAACCACCAACTTTTAACTCTTCTAATTTCAAAGCAGAATCTTTTTTGAAAACATTTAGCAAAGCAAAAACTAGATTTAATACTAATAATCATAGAATCACAACTTTCATAATTTTTTCAAAGCTGTTTACACATTTAGTGGCTGTGTTTGTTTTTTTTGTTTCTACAACCACAGTAGGTTTATCAACTTTTTGTGTAGTAGGTTTTGAAACAACTTTTTTTGCTACAGGTTTTTTTGCAGCAGTAGTCTTTTTAACTGTTTTTTTAACTGGCATTTTGAAATACAAAAAAATATAAAAAATTAAATCATAATAAATATATAAATATCAATTTAGAACTTTAAAGCAACAAAAACATTATCTCTATTTGCTATTTAGATTTGACAAATTTTTTAAACATAAATCAATAGTGAATAAATTATCTTATTCGTGATGTAATGTGTATAATTTTATCAAATTCAAAAATTTTATTTCAAAAATAGACTTTTGAAGGAAATGTTTTTTCGATCATAAATTTTACTTAAATATCAACTCAAAATACCAAAACACATAAAGAATAAGTAGTTTACCATACTGTCTTCAAATACATGTAAGAATAATCAAATTACCAATAAAATACTTCGTCAGATATAAAATCTTTTTCGATGTGAATAAACTAATTCATGATTTAGAGTTCATAGTTCAGAAATATTTTTAGCATTTAATATTTTATTCTTAGTTTCTCACTTCTCAATTCACTTAAAAATTAATAATATTTGAAATATTACCATACACCAAAAGATAAATCAAACGGTTCATATATCTAGCATCATTTGTATAAAATAATTTTCTGGTAGCATAGTGCCATTATGGTGAACTGCAGGTCAGGATGTTCATAATCAATGTCAAAGTGGATTATCTACTATTTCTCAGACATAAGATAATTTAGCTTGCACATGATTTATGGTAGATTCATGCTTTAAGACACTCAATCATATTATTCACAAAACAAAAATTCACAATATTCAAATAGCAATTTTTTTATTTTTTCTGATCCACTCTTTTGCTAATATTCATGTGATCAAAATCATTCATATAATAGCAGATCTAGATAGAGTCATTAAAATAGCCAATATTCGCAAAAGTACAAACAAAACATCTAGGTTTCATAATGGGTTTTTTATTATACTTTTTATTTTATCCAATCACTTTCATCGCCATAGTAAAATAAGTGGTAAAAATGCTACAAGAAAATATCCATAATTATTTGGTCCAGAAAATATTCATTGTCGTCTTGTTGTACCTTCAAAACTAGTTAGATAGTATATTGGAGGATTGGAACCAAAATAAAAATCATCAAAACTTCCATATCATATATTCATAAATATTTCTGGTTTTATTATTTTCAACAATTGTCGTAAAAATCCAAAAAAAACTATTCACAACAAAAATCGTTGAACCCAAGATATTTGGTTTATGTTAATTTTTTTTATGCCAGCAAATCATATAAAACTAGCAGTCAAAAATACTACAAGATAATAAAGCCCATATTTCAATCATATCATCATATCACCAGGACTTTTTCAGTTTAAAAGTGATGTTAATGTTGCAAATACAATTAATACAACAAATCGTATTCGCACATTTTTTCGTTTTTGTAGATATTTTTTTATTTGCTTTATATTTGAAAAAATAATAATCATAAAAAATACTATTCGTATTGCGTCTCTAGATATAGATATCATAGCTTGTGAATTTCATCACAATATTCCATATCACAAAATTGTTACAATAATATGGTATAAAGCTATTAGAACAAAAAAAACTCATAAAAATCTTTGCATCAAAATAGTTGAAAAACAATAAAAATTAAATACAAACAAGATATATTATTTTACATAAAAAAAACAATGAAAAATAAATTAACTGTCATTATACCAAGTAGACCAAATATTGAAAACATTCAATGAATATTTCATTCTCTGGATATTCAAACTTTTCAAGATTTCAAAATAATATTACTCATAGACACAAAACTGACAAAAGAGGAGTTTGAAAAATTCAAAATTGATTCTTTAAAATGATTAAAAAATATTTCAAATAAAATTAATTTTATTTCAAACATTAATACAGATTTTATACCACAATCATGAGTCAGTTATGTCAGAAATTATGGAATAAAATTAGCAGATACAGAATTTATAAATCTTTTTGATGATGATGAATTATTCAAATCAGATTATCTTCAAAAGACTTTTGATATTCGAAATGAAATAAATAAGAAATTTACCCGCTTAATAAAAGGGGTTGGGGAATTTGAAAAACAGAAAAAGAAATTACAACCCCCACCTATCCCGACAAGTCGGGAAACACAACCTCCCCAAGTGGAGGAATTTTTGACAAAGGGGAGTGATTTCATATTAGTCCCTACACTAATGTTTAGAAAAACATGACAGATTCAAAGTCAATGATTTGATTATTACAATTTTTGGACATCTAGACCACATGCTCTACGACTTCAGAAAGATCAAAAATTAGCACAAATTCAGATGTATTCATGAAACTCTCTCTTTGGGCCTACAAAAATATTTCAAGAAATATTGTTCGATGAAAGATTAGATTTTGTATATGAAGATTTGGAATTTACATACAGAATTTACAAAGCATGATATCCTATTTTTGTGTCAAGTGAATTGCTATTGTATCATATGGAAAGAGACAAAAACATATTGGAGCATGCACGAGTATGAAATACTTTTGCTGCATATAGAAAAGCAAAGCACAGGATGATTTTTGTCAAAAAAAATTGAACACTATCAGATAAAATTAAATTTTATTTGATTTGATTTCGAGCACAGCCGCTTCGACTAAGTTTCAAAGTAATGATGTATGCAAAACGAAATGAAAAACTTAAAATAATTTGATCGATAATAAAATGAACTTTAGATTGAATAAAATCTTAAAACAATATGTGGAATAAAATAAAAACATTTATGTTGCAAAACACAAGCTTCAAACAGACGGTAGCCAAAAATAGTTTTTGGCTTTTGTTTTGAGAATTTGCAGCTAGATTGTTTACATTTTTTATAAGTATACGAGTAGCTCGTAGTCTTTGAGTTATAGATTTTGGTACTTATAATTTTGTGATGACTTTTGTCACACTATTTGTACTTGTTGTAGATTTTTGATTATGAAATCTAACATTTAGGGAGCTTAGCAAAAACTCAAAAGATTGATCCAAATATTTTGTAAATGTGATCTTTATAAAAATAGTTCTTTCTATTTTAGTTTTGATTGCAGCATTTGTTGTCTCCAAAGTATATTTAGATTCTGCGGTTTATTTGTGATTGATCATAATCTTTTTATTGCATTCCATCATTGTAAATATTTCAGAGTTTTTGAGAGTATTCTTTCGTCCTATAGAAAAAATGGAAAAAGAAGCGTTTCTTAAAATATTGAGTGGACTGATTCTTTTGGTATGTACAGTTTTTTTCTTACAAATATCTGCCAGTATACAGTATGTGTTTTATGGGTTTTTGACATCTAGTGTTATAAATTTATTTATATCTTTGATATACGTAAATCGTCATTTTAGATTTCAAAAAAACTCAATTGATTTTAAGTTCATCAAAAAAATATCCAAAATGAGTATCCCATTTTTCTTGGGATGAATTTTTATATATTTTTATTCTGACATAAATATTGTATTATTAAAATTTTTGAAAGGGGAAGACTATGTTTGACTGTTCTCCGCACCATATAGATTGTTAAGTTATATATATATTATATTCAATGTGTTTTCACTAGCTATGTTCAAAAAACTTGTAGACGCCAGTAAAGATCATATACGTTTCAATCGTATAATAAATAAATTTGCAAAATATAATTTATTTTTGTCTATTTTCTTAAGTTTGTTTTTGTTTTTACTAGGAAAATATGTTTTATGGGTCATATATTGAACACAGTATCTTTCTTCTTTTGGAGTATTGCAAATATTGTCTGTTATCCTAATTTTTAAATCCATAAGTTATGTATACTGAAATTGACTTACAGCAATATCAAAAGAATATACTAGACTTTATATACAAATTTTTATAGCAGTTTTAAATGTTTCTGCCAACCTTATTCTCATACCTCGTTTTGGTATAATGTGAGCAGCATATTCTCTACTGATATCAGAAATTTTCTTGATGCTCGCTTATTTTTATTTTACAAAAAGGTATATCAAAAAGATTTAGATTTTGACATAATATTTATTATTTAGTATTTCTAATTTTTTTCTTAATTTTAAACCCTTCAATTATTCACTTAACAAGTCCAACAGACATTCAAGCCATTTTTGCTAAACTAAATTTCAGATCAAAAATAAATCATCATCAGCTTCTTTTATATAATCCAAGCATCAATAAAATTATTAAATAAGCAATTATTGAGTACCATTTTAATATAAATAACAATGCTATCAAAAATCATCCAAACAACAAAAAAATACTAGCTTGTTTGAGGCTATCACTTTGTATTACCTTATTTATCACAAAAACTTCCATATCTCATTGTGTATAGTTTCTATACATTTTATAAAAATCTTTATAATTTTTTCACATTCATCGTTTTACTATCGCTGTTTTGCAAAAAAATATTTTGTATCCAGCTTTTTCTATCATATAGTTGAAATAAGTATCTTCTCACCATTTTGTTAAATATTCTGGATATCATCATACATCATCCCACACCTCTTTGTAAAAAGAAATATTTCTAGAAGAAACAAAACTAAAATTGGGATCAGGTGAGATTATGCGATTTTTTACTTTTTTTTGAAATTCACTTTTTATAATGTAATCAGATTTCCCACCTACCACTTTATTATCAGTAGTTTCATATATTTTCATAATATTTTCACATCGATTTTTGTCTACTACGCAACCAGCATCTGTACACAAAATTATTTCATTTTTAGCATGTTTTACAGCATAGTTTCTGGCCTCTGCAATGTTGCACTTAAAAGAAAAAACTTTTATCTTTCATTTTTTTTCTTCATTTTTTAAATATTCCAAAGTACCATCATTTGATTTCCCATCTACCAAAATTATTTCATCAGGTTTTCTACTTTGATTATAAATAGAATCCAAAAAATCTTTTATTCACTCTATTTCATTGTACACAGGTATTATAACGGTAAATTTCATGCTCATCATTTTATTATAAAGTAATAAAGTATAAAGTAAAAAGTTTTCAAGTAAAAAATTAAAACTTGATAAACATGATAACTTTTTAACTAACTTTCAATAGTTCAATAATTTTTTTCATTTTATTAATCTTTTTTTGATATGGATATACTTTTGTATCCAATCATATAAATTCACTTATCAAAAACAAATGTAATCTAGCGCTTATCACTTTTTCTGCTCATCACAAAAGTTTCAAGAAATCTTCAAAGTTTTTTGTCCAATCATATGCTACAAAATTTTCATGATCTATTATTTCTTTTGTTTTCAAAAAATATCTAGCATCATCATCTGTGGGTCCAGCACATACAGGTATAAAATATATCTTATATCCATCTTCTAGATATCTTTGGCTTTCTTTTATTAGATCATCCATAAACAATTTTCATTTACTATTTATATTTACTATTACATATTTTTCTGCTGATTTATGCTTATATTTTCCCCAGTCATCTATAGCAAAGTAGCTAGTATCCATAAAAAATTTTACATTTTTAAATCAGTATTTCTTTATGTTTTCTATTTCTTCTAGGTCTCTACAAAATATTTTGCTAGTCAATTTCATCATCAAGCCAAACAATATTTTGTTCCACCATTTTTTTGGGACTTGAATTCATCACATAATATATAATTTTCTTTTTGGCAAAAAACTTGGTCACAAAGACCAAAATCGATAGTAATAAGAGTGTGGAGATTCTTCAGTTATTATCTCTCCCCCTCCAAGTATTACTGTATTTATTTTCCAAAAATATTTCAATTGTTTAAACTTTTTATTTCTTATATATTTCCATAAGCTTCTAAATCCTCTAGGAAGTTCGTCGACAAAAGTGATCTTTGAAATATCTATAAATTGTGACAAAAACTCTTTTAGCCAATCGTTATCTTGAGATACCACAAAAATTTGCTTATTTTGTTTTGTAAGTAATTTTATGTTTCCTAGCAATATTAGCTCATCTCACATATTTTTGTGTCCCCAGAATCATACCAGCAGAATATTATTTCATTCAATATTTACATTATCTTTCAGTTCCATTTTTTCAAAATTAATAAAAAATCGCTACAACAATGTATAGCGATTTATGTTTTAAAATCAATTTTTCAGTTTTTTAGCTAGAAACCTTTCATTCTCTTTTCCATCGTTCATTTAAATAGTTTTTATAATCTTCTTTTTGTTGTCACAAGGTTGGTGAAACATTGTTGAGTGTGTTTTTATAAAAATTTGAGTTAACTACATTGGTCTCATTCTTCCAGACCTCATACCAATTTGTATTATCAAACTCTATATTTCACAATGTATTTATGTGGAAAGGTTCAGGCGAAACAGCATTTTTTCATTTGAAATTACTTTTTATAAATTCTGTTAACTGCATAGCATCAAACATTTCTTCATAAGTTTTAAATTTTATTAAATTTCATGCACTATTTTTAAGTCATTTTATAGTTTTGTTTTCTAAATCTATCTCTGGATTATTTATCATTTTCTCTAATGTGTAGTTTTTGTTGTTACTTAATTTTATCAATCACTTTTTCATCCATTCTACCAATTTATTATTTCAAGAACTATCTTTGTCGTAGTCTTGAGTTATTTCGTACCAAGACTTAGAATCTTTAGGTTTAAATCATTCATTGGCTAGCATTGCATTCACTGGTGACTCTGCAACATTTTCAAAATGTTCTGCCATTTTTGGAGAATCCAAAAGAGTTTTATTTGGATCGTTTCATGCTAAATTTTCCATTTGTTTAATCGTACTTATTCACAAAAGTCACAATCAGTCTGTTAGTAAAGATTCGTCTCCTTTTATTTTATCCATAGATTTTAGTAATCTTTCTTTTTCCTTGTCAGACAAGTTTGACAACTTAATATGAGTCTCATATTTTTCATAATCTAATTTTAATTTCCCATATTTTTCCACCACAATTCTTTGGTCTATTAGAGTTTGTATTGGTATTCATCATATTGCTTCCATAGCCACAATAGGTGGCTTAACATAATTCTGGTATTCAGGACTATTTGTGACACCCATTCATTGTTCTACTTTGTCTTGTTCTTTGCCAAAAACAGTTTTTGTCCAGTTTGCTATCTTAGGAAAATTAAATAACGCCAAAAGTCCTCATCAATATAAAGCTACATTTCACCATTTTCATTCAGTTCATTTTTTTGAAAATAGACTTTGGAACAATTTAAATCAAAGTACAACTCATCAAATTATAGCTCAAATTTTACCAGCTTGGGCTCGTGCTTCTTTCTTCTTTGGATCTCATCACTTGTATACAAGATCTGAAAACATGTTTCCTATTTGATCAAAAGCTCAAGATTTTGTTGAATATCTATCATTTCTATCTCTTTGAGAAGACAAATATTGTTCTGAACAATAGCTTGGGTTTGGATTATCATTTTTTTGCTTCTTTCTTGTTATTTCTCAGTAAAGTCATGGATCTATAGACAAGATATACTCAAAATCTTTTTTATGTTTAATATAAAATTTATCTTGTTCTGGATGTTCTATTTCTCCAGACCAAACACCCTCCAAATATTCTTGAAATCATTCCATATCTTTATTTCTCAATTTTTGTAACGTAGCATTTTTCATTAATTTATTATATTCTACATTGTATCTGGCTGCTATATCTTGGTATAGTGATTCTTTTTTTACATCTTTTAACGAATCTAGCATAGCTGGTATTTCTGCTGTATTTCATCATGTAGCTACTATTTGGCGGACTTTTTCCAATTGTTCCTTGTGCCCTTTCATAGTTTCTACATAATTTGCAAAATAGTCCATATTAGTTGTATATGTATACCTTTTTAATTCTCTTTTTATACTTTTTAGTGAGGCTATATCATCTCTTACTATTTGTTCAAATCTTGTTCTGCTGTGTCTGTTTTCTGCTGATTTTGGTGCTCTTGGCCGAGTTTTATTCAATTCAAACCACTCTAGTAAATTGTCGACTTCTGCTTTCAGTGATTCTGGATTGTCTCTCAAATTATCTGTTTTGGTTCGCATTACTTCTGTTTCTAGTCCTCAAAGATCTTTTTTTGTGCCTATTGTTTCAAAAAATTCTTTTAGTAAAACGTCTGACTCCAATGATACTTCAGCCTTTTTTTGTTCTTCTTTTAGATATTCTTGTAGCACCTTTTTATCTACATAAAATTTTTTGATATATTTATCGTTTTCTGATATCTGACTAGAGTTTATGTCATTTTGTTCAAAAATATACATATTTCATTGTTGTTTAATCTTTACTTTATTGTTTTTTAAATCATCAAAAAACTTCTCATCAAAATAAGCTTTCAATTGAGCTTGATTTAAACCTTTTTCATTATTGTTTCCAGGTAATTGTTCTATTTTTACTTGTTCAAAAGAATTCATGTTTTATTTAACTATTAGTTAAAATTCACATTCTATTATAAACAAAAAGTTTTTTTTATTAAAAAAATGCCAAATATTTCATAAAATACACTTGGCATTAATATCAAAATATGATATAGTATGTTATCTGAGTTTTTTATTTATTTCTTTTTTTACTTTATCTCTTCATATTTCTGTTAAGGCATCTTTGTTTATTCCAAATTCTCATATTATCAGGGATAGTAAATTTAGTAAATTATCTTTATTTATTGGCACATTGTCGTGATATTTTTTTGATATATTTTTAATATATTCTATATATTCATTTATGTTAGTGCTTGATTTGTTTGTTATTAGATCCAAAAAATATTGATTTAATCAAAATTTGTTTAGTTCATTTGTAAAAAAAGGTGCAAAAAACCCCACAATTACTATATCATTAACAGACTTTCTAAGGTACACTGTTTTTGTTCTGGGATCTATAACCTTAAAAAATGTATTATATATAGCAGAGATCAATTCTTCGTTTTTTATGTTTTTCAATAAAAATTCCAAAAACTTAGCAATATTGTTGTTTACTGCTTTACTCTTTTTTATTTCTTCTTGTGCTTTTTTTGCTTGAGCTGAATCTCATTGAGCACGTTTTACATCTTGTTCGGTTACTTTACTAACATTTTGTCTTACTCACTCACTGCTATTTATATCATCAGTTCAAAGTGAAATTTCATTTACCATAATAAGTTTAAAGTTATCAAATTAAAAATTGCCGCCATTAGCTAATGGCTATTAGCCACTAGCTATTTGCTATTTACCAATTTCTTTATTCACCAAACCTCCTCATTTAAATTTTTAAAGAATTCGGCCATGGTTTTGTGTTTTTTGACCGCAATTTTTTTTGCAGTTTTGGTATAAAGTTTATCTTTTACTTTAATTAATTTTACTATATACTCTCTAAAGGCAGTATCTTCTGGTCAATGTTCTTGTGTGTTTTTTATATCTATATGTTCATCATTATGTAATTTTGCTCCTACTTCATTGGCATACATAAAGGCTCTTCAAATTCAAACTGCTCATATGCTATCTAATTTGTCTGCATCAAAAAGTACTTTTGCTTCCAATGTTTCAGGCATATTTCATTTTCTAAATCTATGAGTGGAGATACAGTGAATTATGTTAGTTATTTTTTCTTTTTCCAGTCAAGTCTCTTTTAGTATGGATTGAGCCAAATCTGCTCAATATTCAGCATGACAAATTTTTCACATTGTTTCATGTTGTTTTGGTCTTCATATATCGTGCAACAATGATGCTATTTTTAATATTTCTAAATCTGCTCATTCTTTTTTTCATATATACAAACACATGTCATGAACTCTCATTGTGTGGTCTATGTCATGAGAACTATTTCATCATAGAAGTTTTAAGACCTTATTTTTGATTTCTTCAAACATACAATAAATACAAAAATAATAAAGGTATATTATATCTTACACAATATTTTTTATCTTTTTATACTTGAATTTCAATCAAATTTATTTATACACATAGCACCGCAAATTTTTGAGGTCCATTTTTTTATATGAGGAGAGGTGGATGAGTGGTCGAAGTCAGCTCACTGCTAACGAGTCGTTCGGTAACACGGACCGCGGGTTCAAATCCCGCCCTCTCCGCCACGATAAAATCAAAATGGCTTTGTAGCTCAGCTGGTTACCCCGACGATTCGGGGTCATAAGGGAGCAAATAGTCGGAAACAAAAAGAAAGATTTACTTATATGGCTTTGTAGCTCAGCTGGTTAGAGCGCGCCTCTCATAAGGGCGAGGTCGACAGTTCAAGTCTGTCCAAAGCCAAATAAAACTAAAAACACTTATCTGGTTAGATTGTCTCAATAGGGAAGATCGACAGTTAAGTTTTACCCCGCAAGGCGGAGCTGTCCAAAGCCAAATTAGTAAATGCTTAAAGGTATAAAGTTTTCAAGTTAACTTATAACAGTTATAATATATTGGTTTTGATTTATCCAAACTTTATACTTGAAAACTTTCAACTTTATACTCATCAAAGTCGTCATTCGTAAAAAAATATTTTAAATTATTCAGTAACCTTAATTATGGCAAAAAAGAAAGGATGAAGAATTACAGTAGCAATGCAATGTTCAGTGTGTAAAAAGGTTAATTACTTTACAAGTATAAACAAAGCTATCACACCAAAACTAGAACAAAAAAAATACTGTAAACAGTGTAAGGCACACACATCACACACATCTAGAGAAAAACTTAAATAATTCTCTGAGATAAATTTTTAAATGTATAAAATTTAAACTAAATGTTAAAGATAAGATTAGCTAGACATGGAAGAAAAAAATTACCATTTTATCGTATTGTTCTTACTGAACACACAAAACCTGCACAATCTGGTTATAAATTAGTTTTGTGATGGTTTAATCCTTTGTCACACACAATGGAAGCAAATGTTGCTGAAATAAAAGAGTGGATTTCTAAATGAGCACAACCTACAGAAAGAGTTGCTAAATTACTTTTTGCTGACACAAAAGATAATTTTTTCAAAAATTATTTTGTAGAAAGAGAGAGTACAAAGTGAAAAGAAATAGAAGCTAAGAAAAAAGCTGAAGCTGAAGCAAAAGCACAAGAAGCAAAAGAAAAACAAGAAGCAGCAAAAGCTGCTGCAGCTCAAGCTGAACAAGAAAAAGTGGTTGAAAGTGATACACAAGAAGTTGTAGAGGAATCTACACCAGAAGTAGTAGAGACTCCAACACCAGAAACTGCAGAATAATTAAATTTAACACTATTTTTTAGTTTTTAATTTCTGTTTATGCCAGAAGCAGCTAGCACTAATTCTATCCAGAACTTAATATTAATAATTTTGGCATTAGTTATAATACTTATATCTGCATGAAGTATATATGCATTTATTCGTGCTATATTTCTATTTATCTTTTCTCAATGAAAAGAAGAAAAAATTAAAAAAGCCTGGAATAGTATAAGATTTATGATCATGGGTATATTTTTAACAGTATTTTTGTTATTTATGTTTCCTGTTATATTCAAACGAGTTTGACTAGATAATTATGAAGAATATAGTGCAAAGAACATATTCAATAAAGCTTGAGAACTATTAAATAAAACATTGCAAATAAAGGATATTGTAAAAGAAAGTCAAAAAGAAAATCAATATCGTGACAATCTTTATTATGAAAACAATTTTTCTGATAGGTTTGTTGATGATTATACATTATAATAAAATTATTTATTGACAAATGTATTATAAAAATTAGATTCAAAATGTAAATTTATATTTTAATCAAAATATCATGATTAAAAATCTAAAATCATCCAAGAAACTGATGAAATTGCTTCACAAATTCAATAGATACAATAAGCGCGAAAGATTCTTTGTACTATATTTGTCCATTCTTTTGTTTTGTTTGTTGTTTTTACCCGTAGTTAAAGTTACTTCATTGAGATGAACTTGATGATATGGTGTTTGGCTACGAAAACCAGAATTTTTCAAAACAATGTTAATTGTTTTTTCATCTGTATTTGTTTTGATCTGATGGAATTTAAGCTTCAAATTTAAAAATTTATTTTTATCCTATTTTGGATGAAGAGACAATGATTCATTAGTTAATTTCCTATTTTTATTTATTATCACAACATCATTTTTTGCGATCACTGACACGATAAATGTTTCTTCCTGAGTTACATCTAGAGTAGTGATGTCTGCTTGATGAAAGTTTATACAAATACTTTTATTGATATGAGTTATTATGACATTGGTATCAGTAGTAAAAACAGCGCAAGAAACATGAAAAAAGACAAAGATAATAAATATGGTAGATGAAGATCATAAAAAAATTGAAACAACAAGAGATGATATAAAAAAATGATTGTTTGATAGATAATATATCCAAAAAATATAAGACAATAAAAAACCCAAATGTTTGGGTTTTTTTATTATATAAGACGATATACTGAGACGCCATGAAAAATTGAATAATTGAAATTTTTTAAACGTCGAACTTGCCTGCGGCAGGCAGGTTTATACTGACAGATATTAGAAACTTTTAGCTCTACACAGCAGTATTGCGGGGGGAAGAGATTAAAGATTTCTGATGCGGTTCGGTATAAATAAATATCTTATTGTAAGAACTGTCTTATGCTATCAGGAATAGATTCACTATATATTATTTTCATGTCAAAGTCCCAAAGTATAGCTTTTACTTTGTCGTTTATATTTAAGTCGTTAGCAAAATCTGAAAACGCACAAGGACAAGATAGACATTCATTTTGTATTATGTTGTTTTCTGGTATTTTCATATTGTTTGGTCATATATTACAACTTTCATTTAATCAGATTTCAGGACATCAATCAAAATCTTCTATTCCATTGTAATTTTCTGGTATTAATGGACAAGCATCTAAATGATCTGGTATTCAATCTCAGTCGCTATCAATTATATTTTCTTTATTGTTTCAAGCGTCACTATTAATTAAATTTATAAGATTATCACATTGATCTCATCGACCATTATTATTTATATCCATTTGATTTTCATTTGCAAAAAACGGACAATTATCCAAGCTACAAACATTTTTGTGTAGCATCAAAATATCTTTGTTTATATTATCTAAATTTATATTACAATCTGGTAATTCAAAATCTATTAGTCATATTAAATTAGGGATACCGTCTCCATCAATATCATCGTCACATATGTCAGGAATTCAATCTCAATCCATATCACATTTAAATTGACCCAATGTTCAATTAAGTTTTGCGTCCAGACATATATCATTTTTTGTGATAGCTACAGTCGCTATAGTATCCAAAGATACACACTCATTTACAAAAACTGTATTTCTGGGGAAAAATACTCACTCTTTTATATATTGATAGTCAAAATATTTAGGTCGTTCAAACAATTCTTTGTATACTCTTTCACTTTTTAGATCTTCATATCTATTCAACAATAACAAAATTTCTGGCAAAAATCATATTTTATTTATCTTAAATCATATATAATTAAAAACAGGTGCAATTAATTTATTTATTGATGTTTCAATTGCATAAGAACTTTCTATGGATTCATCTCTGACACTAATTGTTATAAAGTTTTGAAGTTCTTTTCAGTTGTTTAATTTTATTTTTTGTATTATAACATATGTGCCTTGTGATTCATATTTATGCTCTATTTCCAATAAGTTATTATTTTCTGAAGTACCATCACCCATAATCCATTCTATTAAATTTATTTCACCCTTTTCAAAACCATTTATCTCTGAAGTTAGTCTTATTGTCTGTCACTTGTTTGGCATAGTGTTGCTTGTCTTCAAAACAGATCCAATTTCTCACTTATTTCAAGCTGCGATTATTACATTTCATACAGCCACTACTTTATTGTTTTTAATTCATTTCAACGTCACCATATAAGATCACTGATTTCTAAATATTTTTGTAATTTCTTCATTTTTTGTTTTTTCTACTTTGTTACCATCTCCAAAATTCCATTCAAATTTATCGTAAGATCATCTAATTTCAGGTTTAAATTTTATTTCTGTAGGTAATCAAGCTCACAATTTATCCACAGTTATTTGCATACTATTGTTTTCTAATACATTTTTACCTATCAGTACTGTGGTAATTGCATGTGCATCATTATCTGTACCAATAGCATTAGCTTGTATTTTGTATAGCCCCTCTCTCAAAAATGTGTTGCTTACTTTTTTTCACACACTATAATTTCAGTCTCCAAAATCCCAAGTTATTTCTCACTTTACTATTCATTCAGTTATCGCCTCAAATTGTACTGTCACAGGAGCAGTAGACGATATTGGGCTTGTTTTTATATACATTCCCAAACTGTTTCTTCATTGTTCACAGGCATCACCAATTCAGTTTCCATTACTATCAAACTGATTTATGTTTGGTATAAACAAACAATTGTCCATTCACGCTTCCCATTTCGACAAAACTATCCTTCATAAATCATCTACTATTCATATAGAATTTTTTATTCCATCCCCATCAATATCATCATCACATACGTCTCCCACACCATCTCCATCAGTATCCTTTTGATTAGGATTATAGTGATTTGGACAGTTATCTTTTACATTTAAATTATCATCACAATCATAGTCATTGTCAAAATCACAATCAACAATTTTAAATAAATTATACAATGTTTTCAGCACATACTCTCCACCAACCAACTCATGTATTTGTCCATTTTTAAATTTTTCATATTCCACTATATTGTGATCATATAAAATATTTAATTCTCATATTGGCCGATATCATTGTTTTATCTCTCCAAAATTTTGCATACCACAATTAGCAATATTAAACATACAATATTTTATATATGCTTGTAAAGATTCTTCATTTGGTAGTACGCCAGAAAGTCATTCTTGAGCATACTTATTTATCATTTCTCTGTCATTTTTATTCAAATATTCATCAGGATAAGTTCACTTTTTCAATCAATCCGCTCGCTGCTTTATTTTAGACCAATCAGTCAAATATCTATTGTAAACATATTGGTCTGCAATATTCAAAACTACCTGTAAAAATTCTCAAATAGTTGTGTTTCTATTTCCACAAAATTTTCCATCGCATATTGGACTAACTCAAATAGGATATCATCTCATCCAAGTATTATCTCCCACATAAGCTACACAATAATAATACGGTTTCCCATTATAATAAGATGCTTTGTATACTATATCTCCAAAATCTTTTCCAGGTAATGATGAAAAGTCCAACCACCAAGGGTTTGTATATTTTTCTATCATCCATTCAGGAGTATTTACACAGTCTTGACAGTTTACAGCATTCAAAAGTCTTGTAAGCTCATATCTAGATACTTGGTCGCTTTTCAGTATTTCATCTACTGGTATTCCAGTATTTCTTAAATTATTTAAAAAAACTTCATAGTTGGCAAAAGATATTCACAAAAACAAAAAAGATGCCAACATCACAACTGTTCGCTTTGCTATTTTTCAAACATATCTTTGTATCAAATAATCTTTCATTAGTGTATTATAAAATAAATTTTGATACAAAAACAATTATAATCAAAAATCTTTTTATCCCAAAACTTAAGTAGTTTTAAATCAAAACTAGATTGACTTTGTTTGTGGTTTATTTATAAGATGAGACACAAATAAAAATTATGTTAAACCAAAACAAAACAAAATATGAAAACATTAAATTTTACACAAAAACGAGATCTTGTGCTTAATGCAGTAGCTTATCTCAACAAAAAACTCAATCAAAACTTTATTGTTCATACGGAATTTTTGAGTTTTGAAGAGGATGATAACGCGTGGCTTCTTGTACTCTCAAACTATGATGGAAGCAAATTTTATTTCTCTGTCTTTGAATGGGAAATAAAAGGAGATTTTATCAAAAGAGTTTCCCAAAAAAAAGATCCATTTCGTACTACTATTGTAGAAATTCCATCCAGTATTATCAAAGCAAATATTTACGATACAGGAGCTGTCGTTTTCAAGCTCAAAAATTTAGAATATTTGGTTTTTAATTTTGCCGGAGAAGAAGTTTTAAAAACTTCGAGTTATCCAGAAGTGCAAGAACACTTATCCTTTCTAGAAGGAATTCTAACTATGCATAAAACTGGAATATGTTAAACTAAAAAAAAGAAAATTATGAACATTTATTATCAATCAATTCAAAAATCTTTTGATTTATTAAAATCAAAAAAAGTAAAAAAGTCTTCTTTTGAAGCAGCATTGGAGTACATGTGCAAGCTAGCAAGAAATACTAGCTACAACGTAGAAAAATGCGTATTTAGTGCAGACAAAGAGAGAAATATAATAATTTCACTCAGCACAAAAGATGCATCACTGACGATTGTAGCAGAAGACAATAGAATTTCCTACACAGCAAAAGGACCCAAAGAAGAAGATAATTTCCGCACAATTAACACAGAAAGCTACATAGTTAGCCAAAGAGTATTTGAGTGGATAAAAAGAAATAAAAAAAATGTTAAACGAAAACAAATTACAAAATCATGAAAACAAAAAAACCGCGTATTTTAGTATTTAATTCTGGATCCGGTAGTGGATTTCAAGAATTAGTTGAAAATTCCAGAACAGGAGTTTTGCAAGCCGACATTGTGGGTCTGGTTACTGACAAAGACACTCATAAATGTCTTGATCGAGCGATTGATCTTGGTATTACTTTTGCATCACCTATGAAAAATTTTGATGCACAAAGCTACCAGGCTTTGGTAAAGTTTTTCGGAGCTAATTATGTGGCTTTATCTGGATGGCTAAAACTTGTAAAAGGATTAGATCCTCGTACGACAATCAATATTCATCCAGGCCCTTTGCCTAAATTTGGCGGGAAAAGAATGCATGGACATCATGTCCATGAGGCAGTTATTGAGGCGTACAAAAGAGGTGAAATTACTCATTCTGCAGTTACGATGCATTTTGTGACAGAAGAATATGACAAGGGTCCTGTATTTTTTCGCTATCCTGTATTAATCCGTCCAAATGATGATACCAATTCACTTGGCTCTCGAGTCAATAAAATCGAACATGGTTGGCAATCTTTTGTCACCAATCTCGTTGTTACTGGGCAAATTCACTGGGATGGTAAAGACCCCAAAAGTCTGGTAGTACCAGAGTTCTTAAAATCTTTTCAATAAAAAAACGTTAAACAAAATTAAATTCAGAAATTATGAAAAATCAAAGTAATTACGAAAAAAGAGGTGTATCTTCAGATAAAAAAGAAGTACACGCTGCAATACAAAACATCGACAAGGGGATTTTCCCACGAGCGTTTTGTAAAATTATCCCTGACCTTTTGGGCGGAGATCCAAACTATTGTAACATCATGCATGCAGATGGCGCTGGTACCAAGTCTTCATTGGCATATTTGTACTGGAAAGAAACAGGCGATATGTCAGTATGGAAAGGTATAGCTCAAGATTCAATAGTTATGAACTTGGATGATCTCGCCTGTATTGGTGCTATTAATGCCCCAATCTTACTTTCAAGTACTATTGGACGAAACAAGCATTTAATCCCCGGTGAAGTTATTTCCGCAATTATCAATGGAGCAGAAGAATTTTGTAAAAAAATGCAAAATTTAGGTGTGGAAATTTATGTCACAGGTGGCGAAACTGCTGATGTTGGTGATTTGGTAAGGACAATTATTGTAGATAATACCATGACTTGTCGTATGCCAAGAAAAGATGTGATATCAAACGATATTCGCCCTGGTGATATTATTGTAGGGCTTTCTTCTACAGGTAAATCCTCTTATGAGGACGAATACAATGGTGGGATGGGAAGCAACGGATTAACCGGTTCGCGGCATGATGTGTTTCACCAAGAGTATATCAAGAAATATCCAGAAACTTTCGACCCAATTCTGCTTGTACAATTTCCTGAATTGGTATATAAAGGACATTATGCTGTTGATTGGGGTATTCCACTTGCATACTACATTGATAATCCTTACGCGATTTATCTTGAACCGTTGCGTGATGATATGATGACCGTAGGCAAACTTGTCCTTTCACCTACCCGGACATATGCTCCAATAATCAAACGAATATTGGAAGTGTCCCGCCAAAACATAGGTGGCATTATACATTGCTCTGGTGGTGGTCAGACAAAGGTTCTAAACTTTGTGGACAATGTTCATATTATAAAAGACAATCTGTTTCCGATACCGCCGCTTTTCAACCTTATACGTAATGAAGGAGGATATTATAACGAAAGAATGAGAGAAATGTATCAAAATTTCAACATGGGACATCGTATGGAATTTTATGTCCGTGATGAAGGTACGACCCAAGTTATTATTGATACAGCTGCACGATTCAATGTGGATGCGCAAATTATTGGACGCGTTGAAGCATGCGAAACAAAAAAACTCACCATCAAAAGTGAATACGGTGAGTTTGTGTACTAAAGTTAAGAAGTTTTTTTTTAACAAAAAGGAGTGGGTTTTTTGCCCCTCCTTTTTTTTAATACAAAATTTATTTTTCTAATAATTTATGCTCTTTCACTTAATTCCATCCATCTTGCTTCTTTGATTTCAATATTTCTGATAATTTCAGAGATTTCTTTTGATAATTTTTTTATATCATCATTTGGCAATTTGGCATCTAGAAACAAATTATTTATGTCATGTTTTCTGTCTTCCAATTTTTGAATATCATTCATTAGTTGTTCAAATTCACGATTCTCCATATAAGATAATTTTTTCTTTTTTATATCTTCTCAGCAAGTCCTCCCATTTGAGGGGAGGCTGTTCGCGGAGCTAGGTGGGGTTATTTTTTCTTCTTTCTTTTCACTTTTCACTTTAAACTTTCCACTTTCTTTATACTCACTATAAGTTCACCAAAAATCTTCCACCTTTCATTCTCCTTTGAATATAAACAAATGATCCACTATTCTATCCATAAAAAATCTATCATGTGAAACCACAATCAAACATCATTGATATTGCAACAAAAAATCTTCCAAAACACTCAAAGTCATCAAGTCTAGATCATTTGTTGGCTCATCTAGAATCAAGAAGTTTGGATTTTTCATGAGTATCGTGAGTAGGTACAGTCTCCTTTTTTCTCCTCAGCTTAGTTTATCTGCCATGATGTATTGTTGTTCAGCTGGAAACAAAAACCTTTCCAATAAACGTGCAGCTGTTATTTTTTCTCAAGCTTTGATATACATGAATTCCGATACATCTTTCACTACATCTATCACCCTTTTGTTTGCTGGGAAATGGATTTCTTTTTGCTCATAATATCAATACGTTACAGTTTCACCAGTTTTAATACTTCCATTTTCAAAAGATTCAACTCACATAATCATATTTAGAAATGTAGATTTTCATACGCCGTTTTTTCATATAATTCCGACACGTTCTTTGTGTCTAAAATCATGACTGAAATCTTTCAATATTATTTTGTCTCCAAAACTCTTATTTATATTATGTATCTTTAGTATCTTTCATCAAAGTCTTCTTTCATCCGTAGATATTTCCATAGATATATTTTCTTTTTGTATAATAGACTTACGATTGTCATATTGTTCTTCTATATCGAAAAACCTTTTCTCTCTATGAACTGATTTGGATGCTCTAGCTCTAGGTGCTTTTTTGATCCATGCCAATTCCTGTTTTAATAGTTTTCTAAGATTTTTCATTTCTATCTGTTCATTTTTTTCACGATCAATTTTTTTATTCAAAAAATATTCATAGTTACCATCGTATACAAAAAGTTTACCTCTATCTAATTCAAATATATTAGTACAGACTCTTTCAAGAAAATATCTGTCATGAGTTACCATAAGTAATGTTATCTCAGATTTGCTCAAATAAACCTCTAACCATTCAATCATTTGTAGGTCAAGATGGTTTGTTGGCTCATCTAATATTAAAAAATCAGGCTCATCTACCAAAACTTTTGCCAGCATAACTCTCTTTTTTTCTCATCAAGACAATGTAGATATTTCTTGATTCAAGTAGTCATTAATCTGCAATTTAGACACAATAGTTTTTACTTTAGATTCATATTCTCGAGCATTCAGAACATCTATTTTATTCAAAATATCATTTAATTTATCATGGTTTAGCTTTGGGTCTATCAATATTTGTTCGTAGGTTTTTATAATTTGTGAAATCTCATTATCATCATCGAACAAGACATCAATCACTTTTTTATTTTCATCTAATTTACTCTCTTGCGATAATATACCAATTTTTATTCATTTCCTAAATAAAATTTCACCATCTGCTTTGTCTATTTCACCGCTAATTAATTTTATTAAGGTTGTTTTTCAAGCTCAATTCTTTGCTACTAGTGCAATTTTTTGTCATTTATCTATAACAAAATCTATGTGATCTACCAACATTTTATCACTATATGATTTTGCAAGATTTACGACTTTTAAATAATTCATAGTTTAGCTTATTTTAAAATATTTTTTACTTCTCATATTCAATCTTCACTCCCAAATCTAATTCCCCATTTTTACTATAAGCTCCAATTATTTTGTCTAGGCTAA